>JADJJE010000016.1 GCA_016706685.1 Sandaracinaceae bacterium
GCGTGCGTCACGGCGTCTTGATCTTGTAGCCCACGCCGCGGACCGTCTCGAGGCCGTCCACCGCAGAGCCCAGCTTCATGCGCAAGCGGCGGACGTGGATGTCCACCGTGCGGCTGGTGCCGTAGTAGTCCACACCCCAGACGCGCTCCAGGAGCTGCTGGCGCGAGTATACGCGGCCGCGGTTCTGGCAGAGGAAGCGCAGCAGCGCGAACTCCTGCTGGGTGAGCTGCACCGGGCGGCTGTCCACGGTGACCTCGTGGGCCGCCAGGTCGATGCAGAGCGGCCCCATCTTGAGACGCTCGGGCGCGTTGAAGTCGCTGCGACGCCACTCGGCGCGGCGGATGCGCAAGTAGAGCTCGGGCGCCACGTACGGAACCAAGGCGAAGTCGTCGAAGCCATCGCTCGGGTCGAGGCGTGAGAGGCCCCGCACGGTGACGGCGGCCAGCACCGGGACCTCGGCCAGGGCTGGCGCGGCACGCAAGCGCATCAGCGCAGCGCGGGCAGCGTCCACTTGATCGATGGCCTCGACCACCACGACCGCGGGGGGATCGTCCACCATCTCGGGCTCCGATAGGGAGTCCCACAGGGTGGCGATCCGCACGTTGCAGCCCAGGTCGCGGAGGACATTGACCGCGCCATCTTCACGCTCGAGCAGGCCCTCGGGGCCAACGACAAGTATCCACATGGTGTTTCCGATGTTTCCTCGCCGAGCGTAGATGAAATGTACGCGCGCGCAATGCGGATGAAACAGAGGGGCGTTAGCGGCGCACCCGCAGCGCTGACCAGCCGACGAATTCTGCACACGAGGGCCGGAACGATGAATGCGGAGTCCGGAATCCCCTGGTAAGCTCCGGCGCGATGAGCAAACGATGGCGAATCGAGGTCTCGGCGCTTGGGAGCGACGAGGCGAAGGCAGAGGCCACGGTCGACGCGGCAAACTGGATGACCGCGCTCAAGGCCGGCCGCGCCGCGCTCGGCGAGAGCGGAGGCCTGCCCCCCGGCGCGAACCTGCGCCACGAATCGGGCGGCGCCGTCACCATCCACGACGCGCGCGAGCGCAAGACGTACCGCCTGTTCCCGGCCGATGCGGCCCCGGCCCCCGCCGCAGCGCCTGCCCCGAGCCCCGACGCGCCGGTCAAGAAGGCACGCCCGAAGACCATCGCCTACATCCCCGCCGAAGACGTGGCCACGGCGCTCGGGGGCGCTGCCGCCTTCGCGCCGACCAAGCCTGCGCCGGTGCAGCCCAGCCCGCAGCCGGTCGCCGCCGCTCCCGTGGCTGCGGCCGCCCCAGCGCCCGAGCCCGAGCCCGCGCCGCTGTCCGCCAAGAAGAAGATGGCCATGACCGTGGCGTACACGCCCGGTGATGACTTGCCGGCTTCGCCCAAGCAGGTGTTCGTGGGCGACCAGGCCACGGCGGACACGTTCTTGGACGCACCGCTCCCGGCGGCGCCCACCCCGGCGGCGGCACCGTTGGTTGCCCCAGTGTCCGACCCGGACGACGATCCCATCTTGACCGAAGTGGACGTGGAGCTGCTGCTCTCGCGCGACGCCGAGCCCAGCGACCAGAACCCGCTGCGCTACCGTGAGCGCGTGTTCGTGGTGCCGCCCACGCTCACCCAAACCGAGGCGGAGGCGGTGGCGCGCGGCGAACTCGAGACCCTGCAGGCCGAACTCGAGTCCTTCCCCACCGGCAAGTACGTCTCCATCGCCGTCTTCGATCACGCCTGGGACGAACACCCGGCCCGGCCGCCCATCGTGACGCTGGACTGGAAGGACTGGCACGGGGACGCCGTGGTCGCCTACCCGCTGGCCACCCAGCCAGGCCGCCCGCTGTCGGTTGCCCCGGGGCCCGCCCTCGACCAGAGCGAGCGCTTGAGCGCGGCGTTCGAGGCCTGCCAGGACCTCTTCTTCCTGGAGCGGCCCATCGACGCGCTGGAGTTCGCGGTGCGCCTGCTGGCCGAGCTGCTGCCCACGGACGTCACCATCGCCAGCATCTACGACATCGACACGGACGAGCTGCGCGCCGCCAGCGTGCTGGGCGTGGACGGCATCGCCGGGCGTGCGGCCCGCGCGGGCACGGGCCTCTTGGGTGTCGCGGCGCAAGACGCCGCCGTGGCCCTGCGGGTGCACGACCTGACCGCCGACGCGCGCTTCGTGCACGCGGCCGAAGGTGTGCCGGGCATGAAGACGGGCGCCGCCATCTACATGGCCATCGCGCGCCAGGGGCGTCTGTACGGCATGCTGCAGCTGTTCCGCCGTGGCGAGCCGCGCTTCACACGCAACGACGCCGAGCTGGTGCGCTACGTGGGCGAGCAGGTGGGCGAGTTCATGGCGCAGTTCAAGACCGTCCAGGCGCGCGCGCCCCGGGCCTGACACGGGGCGTCACGCGGGCTGGCTGGGGACGCGGGGCTGACCCGTGAGCAGCCCACCCAGCTCGGGGTTGCCGTGCTTGCGCCACACCAGCCCGTCGAGCGCGTAGTGCGTGGTCTGCGGCAGCGAGAGCAGCGGCACCAGCCACACCAGGGCCGCGCTGCTGGCGGGTGAGCCCTCGCCGAAGAGCCACGCGCGCTCCTGCCAGACGAAGCGGTCCCACAGCCACTCCTCGGCGAACGCGAGCCCCAGCAGCAGGAGCAACGCCACCGGCAGCCCGGCGCGCATGATGCGCCCGAGCACGCTGCCAGGGAGCTGCGCGCCGCGCACCTGGCCGTAGAGCAGCGTGAGGCCCAGATAGGGAATGCCGTGGATCAGCACGTTGGTCACGGTGAACGCGTAGTCCGCGTTGGTGAGCACGATGCCGGCGGCCCAACACGCGGCGGTGCTGAGCACCAGCAGCACCACGCCCGGGTGCACGTCGCCCCGCATGAAGCGCTGGGCGCTGCGCAGACCGAACGCCACCAGGAGGGCCCCGTAGACGGGCGCGGCGGCGCTGGCGAGCGCGATCATGGCCGTGCTGGGCACCGTCAGGAAGTCGCCCTGCACGAACCACGCAAACCGGCGGGGCAGGTGCGCGTGCCACTGCAGCACGGGGTAGATCATGCACGCGTAGAGCGTGGTGACCTCGAGCATCGCGTCCCAGCGGCCAGGAGGCAGGCGGCGGTGATAGAGCTTCAGCCATCCGGCTTGCTGCCGCACGAAGTGGAACAGCGCGAGGTAGGCCAGCGCGCGCCAGAAGAGCATGGACGACGACGCGTGCAGCGCGACCCCGGCCGCGTAGCAGCAGAGCGGCACACCCGCATAGACCAGCGGGCGGCGACGCAGCTCGGCGGGGTCGAGATACACGCGGTAGAGCGTGGACCAGACGTGCGCCACGTCCACGCCGAGCACGAGCACGAGCCAGACCCACTCCGGCGAGTCGCCGCTCGAGATGCCGAGCACGTAGCCCAGGAGCAACAGCCCCAGGGAGAGCGCTGCGCTCCCACCGAAGAGCAGCAGGTCCAAGCGCGCCCCGAACAGCCAGGGCGCCTCACCGAAGACTGCCGCACGCGGGGCCGTCACCTCAGGCCCCCTGCGAGAGCGCTGCCACAGCCTCGTCAGCCGCGCGCAGCCCATGGAAGAAGGCCTCTTCGAAGATGGCCAGGCCCGAGAGGTCGCTGTGGGCGAAGTGCACGGCGCCGAGCGGCAGCTTGGCGTCGCGGCGCGCGCGGCTCTCCATCATGCCGACGCGGGGCTGCACCATGGCGTGGCCCCAGCGGAACACGTCGAGGCGCGTGAGCACGTCGGGCAGCTGCCGATGCGCGCGGCGCAGGTCGGCCAGCACCGCATCGCGCCACACGCCGTAGTCGGCCTCGAAGAGCTGCCGGCGCCCCTCGGCCGCGTCTTCGGTGGCGAGCGGCCAGTAGTGCGTGAGCACCCCGGGCCCGCGGTCACGGCCACGCTGGTGCGTGGCGCTGATGTAGCCGAGCGACGGGCTGTCGTAGATCACGTTGTCCCAGCACTCGCCCACGCCGCGCGACGCCGGCCGCTCGCTCACGTGCAGGTTGGCCACCATCCACGCGCCGTACGTGAAGCGGCTCTGCACCTCGGTGTCGCGCTCGTGGAGGCCGCGCACCACGCGGTTGGCCACGAAGCGCGGCATGGCCACGATGCAGCGCTCCGCGATGACCCGGCGCAGCTCGCCACTTCCGGTGTCCAGGATGCCGAGCTCCACGCTCTCTGGCTCGCCCTCCACCCGGCGGGGCACCACCTCCACCGCCATCTGACCACGGCGGAGGCTCACGCCGGCACGCTGCGCGCGGGACGCCATGTGCTGCACGAGCGCGCCGTTGCCCTCGGGCCACGTCAGCAGCTCCATGGTGTCTTCGCCGGGCTCCTCGGTGCGCGCCACCCAGTAGAAGAACATGGCCCACGCGCTGGCCTGCTCGGCGCGCAGCCCGTAGTCGTCGCGGCAGGCGTAGTCCACCAGCCAGCGCAGGCGCTCGGAGCGGAAGCCCTCGCGCGCGAGCCAGGCGCTGGCGCTCAGCCGGTCGAGGGCCAGGATCTCGGCGTCGTCGGTGGCCAGCGCGCACGGGATGGCGAAGGCGCGGCGCCCCTGCGCGTCTCGGAAGCGCACGTAGAAGTCCACGCGTTGATGAAAGCGCTGGAGCTCGGCCAAGTCCTCGGGGCTGGCGCCCGCATACGGGTAGAGACCCCGCTCCCAGTAGCCCTGGTGGAACACGCGCGACTCCGGCTCGCGCACCAACAGGTGCTCGGCGCCGCTCACGGCGCCGTCGCCCGCGTTCTGCTCGAGGGCGCCCATCTCGCGCAGCAGCGCAAGCAGGTCTGCGTTGTGCGCCATGGGCAGCGGCAGGTAGTGCGCGCCCCAGGGATAGGGCGTCACGCGGCTCTCGTCGCTGCGCGAGGTGCCCCCCAGCACGGGCTCCAGCTCGAAGAGCGCCACGCCCTCGGTGAGCGTCTGGCTCGCGCGATACGCTGCGCTCAGGCCCGCGGGGCCGCCTCCCACGATGGCCAGCCGCACGCGCTCCACGGGCGCGCCCGCCAGCGCCTCCACGCGGATGCCGTCGCGCAGCCGATGACCCGCGACGAGATCGGGGCCGAGCAGCTCACCCGGGACGGGCGCACGCGGGGCGTTGCCCCCGCAGCCCTCGAGCAAGCCACTGGCCAGCGCATGGCCCAGCAGCGGCGCGCCGAGCAGGGCCCGCAGGACCTCTCGCCGGCTGGTCGTGCTCACTCCACCCTCGACCACTCGCGCTCGTAGTAGCGCACCAGCATCTGGTTGTTGAGGCGGTTGGTCTCCACGGGCACCCGCGACATGTCGGGCCCGAACACGAAGAGCGAAGCCAACGTGGGACCGTCCAGGTAGCGCAGGCTGCCCAGCAGTGGCTCACGCGGCGGCGCGAACGGCACACGGCGCGCCAGCACGTAGCCCCACTCGCCGAAGGACGGCACGGTGGCGTGGAACGCGTGGGTGGTGAACCCGGACTCGCGCATGGTGGCCTCGATGCACCAGAAGCTCTGACGCGCGTAGAGCGGCGACGTGCTCTGCACCACCACCGCGCTGTGGTCCGCCATGGCCGTCTGCAGAATGTGGTAGAAGCTGCGCGTGTAGAGCTTGCCCAAGCTGAAGTTGTTGGGGTCGGGGAAGTCCACCAGCACCACGTCGAACGCCTCGGGTGTGCCCGTGGGGTGCTCGCGCACGCGCTCGTCCAGCCACACCATGGCGTCGTCGTTCACCACGGTCACGCGCGGGTCGGCCAGGCTGTTGCCGTTGAGCTCGCGCAGGAACGGGTCGGTGAGCGCGAGGCGCGTCATGGCCGGGTCTAGGTCCACCAGCACCACCTCGCGCACGCCGTCGTACTTCAGCACCTCGCGCACCGCGAGGCCGTCACCGCCGCCCAGCACCAGCACGCGCTCGTGGCGCTCTGCCGCGGCGAACGCAGGGTGCACCAGCGACTCGTGGTAGCGGTACTCGTCGTTGGAGCTGAACTGCAGGTTGCCGTCCAGGAACAGCTGCGTACCCCGCAAGCCGCGCGTCATGACGATGCGCTGATAGCGCGACTGCTGCGCGTGCACGATGGGGTTCGGATAGAGCGCCTGCTCCGTGTAGTCCACGATGGCGTCGGCATACACGAAGGTGGTGCCGAGCCCGAGCGCCAGCAGCAGCGCCGTGATGCGCAGGCGCGCGCGCACGCCAGCAGGGATGAGCCCGGCCAGCAGCGTGGTGGCCATGACCGCCACGGCGCAGTTGAGCAGCCCGAAGAACAGCGACGTGCGCATCAAGCCCAGGTTGGGCACGAAGACGATGGCGAACAGGATGGAGCCGAAGAGCGCGCCGATGTAGTCGAAGGTCAGGACGCGAGCGACCAGCTCCTCGAACTCGAGCTCCTCCTTGAGGATGCGCATGAGCAGCGGGATCTCGAGGCCCACCAGCGTGCCGATGGCCAGGATGAGCCCGTAGAGCAGCACCGGGAAGGCGTCGGTGTAGGCCGCCCCCAGCTGCAGCATGGGCACCGACGCGCCACCCACGAGCGCCGCCGAGAGCTCCACCTCCACGAAGCGCTGACCCACGTTCCCCTTCACGTAGCGTGAGAGGAAGGAGCCGATGCCCATGGCGAACAGGTAGACGCCGATGGTGGTGCTGAACTGCCGAACGGAGTCGCCCAGCACGTAGCTCGAGTACGCCCCCGCCAGCAGCTCGTAGACGAGGCCCGACGTCGCGACGATCATGACCGTCACGAAGAGGAGCGGAGTACGAAGAGGCGATGGCGCGGTGGCTTGGTCGGCCCCGGGCTCAGCCATGCAGCGCAGCGGAGACGATCATCGCGACACCGATGATGACCGAGCCGATCACGATGCCGAGCGCCGTGTTCTGGTCTTCTTCGATCTCTTTGCGGATGGAGAACGGCGCCACTTTGTTGATGATGAAGAAGGCGACACCGAAGAACACCATGCCGATGATGCTGAACACCACCGAAGCGATGATGGCGTTGACGAACGTGTCGAGGTTACCGGTCATGTTCCATTCCTCTCGGGGTGAGCCCTTGCTATCACGGATCGGCGGGCGAGGGCAAAGAGCGCGGGGGCCCAGACCAGCAGGCCCGCCAGCAAGAGGGGCCAGGGGGTGCGGCGGCCGCCCGTGATGCGCACCTGCACCTGCTCGGACTCCGAGGGGCCGTCCACGGCGCCCTCGATGCGCAGCCGGTACGTGGCGGGGGCCACGGCGCTGAAGTGGGCGTGGGCCACCTGCTCGCCGTCCAGCAGCTCGAGGGGCACGTCTCGCACGTCGGCGTCGCTGTCCCCCTGCGGAACGAGGCCAACCAGCACACCAGACCAGCCCACCGGGCGCTCGCGGCTGAGCTCCACTTCGATGGCGGAAGAGGTCAAAACCGTGAACGGCTCACCGTGGGAGACAGCCCGCGCAGGGCCCTCCTCCGACTCGATGGCGTCCTCGAAGCCGTAGAGCGTGACCTCCGCCTGGTGCTCGAAGGCGGGGGCACCGAAGTCGAGGACCCCGGCGGCCACCGCGAGCGCCACGCTGAGGAAGAGCGCGACCCCGACCCGCTGGCGGTCGGGCGCTTCCATCAGATGCGTCGCTCGATCATGGCTCCCCGGCGCAGCTCGGTGAGGAACAGCTCCTCTTGGCGGGCCATGGCCACGTCGAGCATCTGCCGGAAGATGTACTCCCGCACTTCATCGTATGGCGGGACGTCACCCTCGCTCTGCTCGCGCTCGTGCAGCAGGAACACGTGGAAGCCTCCGGGGCCCCGCACCACGCCGCTGACCTGGCCCTCCTCCAGCGTCATGAGCTGCTCTTCCAGCTCCTGGGGCAGGTCGCCCTGACGCAGCCAGCCCAGCTCGCCGCCGCCCACCTCGGCGATGGCCGCCTGGAAGTTGCTGGCGGTGAGGCGAGCCTGGAGCTCCTCGGCGCGGAGGCGCGTGGCGGCCACCTCCGAAGCGTTGCTGCCCGCCGGCAGCTCCACGAACACGTGCGACGCCCGGAAGCGCAGGGCCCGGTTGGTGCGCCGCACCTCTTCGTCGTAGCGCGCACGCACGTCTTCGGTGATGTTCACGCGGCCACGGGCGCGCTGGTTGAGCACCTTCAGGCGCAGCAGCTGACGGCGCAGGTCGTCGCGGTACTGCGCGGGGGTGAAGCCCTGCTCGCGCACGGCATCCCAGAATTCGGGCTCGCCCAGGTTGTTCTGGCGGCGAACGTTGGCGATGGCACGCTCCACGTCCTCGGTGGAGACGCGCAGGCTCATGCGGGTGGCCGCCTGGCGGATGAGCTCTTCGTCGATCAACCGGTCGAGGATCTCGGTGTAGAGCCGCTCGCGCAGGGCCACGCGCTCGGCCTGGCTATCGGCGGCCATGATCTGTGGGACGAAGGGCGCCGCGCGGCGCCGCACCTCACTGAGCCAGATGGCCTCGTCGTTGACCACCGCCGCCACCTGCTCGATGACGTCGGCTTCCGCCGGGAGCGCAGAGAGGCCCGCCGCGAGGCCGGCCAGCAGCAGCGCCGTGACGAGGCGCAGGCCGCGCTTGCGTGGGACCAGCGCGGAGGTGCGCTGCGGTGGCGCCATGTCGTTCGTGTTGCTCATGGAGCCTCCGTGTCCGGCTGGGCAGGCGCCTGGGCCGGAGCGCCCTCAGCGGGCTCGCTCGGGGGGTTGAATTCCAGGCTGTCGAGCACGTCCAGGTGCTCTTCGATCTGGGCGTCGCCCCGCAGCTCGTCCAGCAGGCGCTGACGCGCTTCTTCGCGCTGGGCGGCCCAGATGGCGTTGCGGATGGGGCCCTCCACGTCTTCGAGCGAGCGCACGAGCGCTGCCCTCCGGCCCGTGAGCCGCACGATGTGGAAGCCAACAGGCGTCTGAATGACCTCGGGGTGCACGTCGCCGATGCGCGCCAGCGCGAACGCCGCCTCGCGCACGGGCTGCGGCGGGCCCTCGCCCTCCAGCCCGAAGAAGAGCAGGTCACCGCCGCGCTCGCGCGTGTCGTCGATGTTGTGCGCCGCCGCCAGCTCACGGAACGGGGCGATGTCCGCTTGGCCACGCACCTGCTGCAGGTAGCGCTGCGCCTCGGCGCGCGTGCGGACCACGATGTGGAGCGCGCGCACCTGGGCCGGCTGGTTGTACTCGGCGTTGTGCTCTTGGTAGTAGGCCGCGATGGCCTCGTCCGTGACGTCGTCGCGCTGCACGCGCGCGTCCACCAGCTCGCGCAGCATCTCTTCGCGCATGGCCTGTTCGCGGGCCTGCACCACGAGAGGGTCGTTCTGGTAGCCCAGGCGCTCGGCCTCGGCCGCCAGGAGGGCCAGCTCGATCATCTTGTCGAGGTACTCGCGGCGCCGCTCGGGGCTGGCGAAGCGCGCTTGGGTGTAGCGCCCCTCCGCGGCCAGGCGCTCGGCCAGCTCACCGGCGGTGATCTCGCGAGACCCCACACGGGCCAGCACCAGGGCCGCCTGCTCGGGCGTGAGCCCGTTGGTCAGCCCGTTGGCGTTCGGGTCCTGGGCCTCGGTGGACGTGGTGGCGGTGGTCGCCGCCGGCTCGTCACTGCCGGAGCAGCCTTCACCACAGCCAGCAGCCCCGAGAGCGAGAGCCAGCACCAGCCCCCACGCGGGGAGCACCCGGGCCAGTGCCCATGGGGAGGGCGCACGGGAGAGGCTGCGCGCGCGGCGGAGAGCTGAAAACATCGCTGCCGAGCTAGCACGCGCGCCAGGCGACATCAACGCCGCGCCACGTTCGCCTCGAGCCAGCACGGTCAGCCCTGGGGGCGGCGACCCACCAGATCCTCGATGCGATCGCTGAGGTCGTCGAGGTCGAAGGGCTTGTCCAGGTAGGCGTCCGCCCCGTAGAGCGGGCTGGTCATCTCGTTGAGGCGCTCGCCGATGCCGGTGAGCATGATGACCTTCGCGCTGCGTAGGCCCTCTTCTTCACGGATGGCGCGGCACACCTCCCAGCCACTCATTCCCGGCATCATGACGTCCAGGAGCACCAGCGCGGGGCGCTCGCTCCGGGCGAGGCGCAGGGCCTCTTCGCCATCGGACGCCTCGATCACCTCGGCGCCCTCGATGCTGCGGGCGTGGGAGGAGATGAGATTGAGCAGCTCCGGGTCGTCGTCGGCTACCAGGATCTTGATTGCAGGGGCAGTGGTCACAGGCGTTCCTCTAAGGCGCCGATGTTCCGTGTTCGATGGGTCGAAGTCAACCACGTATGCAACTGGCGCGCCGAACGCACGTTCTATGTTCCACGCGCTAAGCTGCGCGTATGAAGTTGGAGGAACTCGACGAGGTGCTCGCGATGCTCGACGTGGCCCACTTGAGGTCGGTCGCGCAGCAGGGCCCTACACCCGTCTTCGCCACGATCAGCGGCGCGCACCTCTACGGCTTCGCCTCGCCGGACAGCGATGTGGACCTGCGCGGGGCGTTCCTGCGGCCGGCGGCTGCCATGCTGGGGCTGCACCCGCCGTCGGAGACGATCACGATCGCGGACCAGACCATCATCGACCTGGACTGGGTCGCGCACGACGTCCGGAAGTTTGCTCGTCTGATGACCAACCACAACGGCTACGTGCTGGAGCAGCTGTACTCCCCGCTGGTGGTGATCACGACGCCCGCGTTCGAGGTGCTGCGCGAGCTGGGGAAGGGCTGCATCACGCGGCCCACCGCGAGGCACTACTTCGGGTTCGCGAGCGGGCGCCGAAAGCGGCTGGCCGAGCCCGAGCCCACGGTGAAGCACCTGCTGTATGCGTATCGCGTGCTGCTCACGGGCATCCACCTGATGCAGACGGGTGAGGTGGTGGCCAACCTGCCCGCGCTGAACGAGCGCTTCCGGAGCCCGGTGGTGGACGAGCTCATGGCGCGCAAGCGCACGGGCGCCGAGAAGATGCGGCTGGACGACCGCGAGCTGGCCGAGCACAGCCGCCTGCTGGACGCCCTCGAAGAACAGCTGCACGCCGCGCACGCCGCGAGCCACTTGCCCGAGCAACCCACGAGCGTTCCGGCCCTCGACGACTTCGTGGTGGACCTGCGCATGCGCGCCGCGCGCGGCGAGACCCCCTGATGCGCGACCTGGGCCACCACACCATCTTCCTGACGCTGGCCGGCAGTCAGGCGCACGGCACGGCGCGCGAGGGCTCGGACGTGGATCTGCGCGGGGTCTGCGTGGCGCCGCTGGACGTGCGCCTCTCGCTGTTCACGCGCTTCGAGCAGCACGAAGGCCCGCTGGACACCGTGCTCGAGCAGCAGGTCATCGAGCGCCTCCGCGCGCACGAGAGCGCGTCGCGCGGGCTCCACGTGAAGCTCGAGTGCGTGATCTACGACGTGGCCAAGTTCCTGACCCTGTGCGCTACGGCGAACCCAGGCGCCCTCGAGCTGCTGTTCGCAGACGAAGCCGACTGGCTGCTGGCCACGCCGGCGTGGCACGCCCTGCACGCAAAGCGCCACGTATTCCTCACGCAGCAGGTGCAGCAGACCTTCCTGGGTTACGCGCAGGCGCAGCTGAAGCGCATCGAAGGACACCGCGCCTGGTTGCGGGATCCGCCCGCTGGCCCGCCGAGGCGGGAGGACTTCGGCTTTCCCGAGGACCCCGCTGCGGCGCGCCAGGCCCACCAGCAATACCGGGCGGCGCAGCGCCGCTGGACCTCGTTCGTGACGTGGGCGGAGCGGCGCAACCCCGCCCGCGCGGCGCTCGAGCGCGCCCACGGCTACGACACCAAGCACGCCATGCACCTGGTGCGGCTGATGCGCATGGGAATCGAGGCGCTGACGCACGGTGATCTACGCGTGCGTCGCGAAGACGCCGAGGCGCTGTGCGCCATCCGGGACGGGGCACTCTCGTTCGAAGAACTCCTGGCCGAAGCCGAGCGTTTGACCAGTGACATGGAGCGCGCGGCACTCACGACGCAGCTCCCCAAGACAGTGGACACCGCGACCGTAGACGCGCTCGCGCTCAATCTGATGATGGCGGTGGCGGCGAGGAGCTAGCATCGGCGCGACAGGCGACGCCCGTCAGGCGGAGAACGCGGCGGCCTCGCGCACGCTGGGAACGCGCACGCGGAACACGGACCCCTTGCCCACTTGGCTCGAGACCTCGATGGTGCCGCCCACCGCGTTGACGAGCTGGCGCACCAGGGCGAGGCCCAGCCCCACGCCCCCGTGCTCGCGCACGAACGAGCCGTCGTGCACCTGCTGGAACGGTTCGAAGATGCGCTCGCGGTCGGCATCGGCGATGCCCACGCCGGTGTCCTCCACCTCGATCATGACCGCGTCCCCGCGGCTGTCCCGGCGCACGCGCACCAACACGCGGCCACCGTCTGGCGTGAACTTCACCGCGTTGGCCACCAGGTTCATGACCACGTGGCCGAGCATGGCGCCGTCGGTGACGATGGTCCCGACGCCCGGCGCCACGTCCACCTCGATGGGCAGCGCGCTGGTGCCCACCATGGCGCGCACGTGCTCGACCGTCTCCTCGATGTGGGCACGGATGTCCACGGGCTCGAGCTTGGGCGTGATGCGCCCGTCCTCGCTCTTGGCCAGGGACAAGAGTCCGTCCACCAGCGCCAAGAGAGAGCGCGCGCTGCGCTTCACCTCGGTGTGTGCCTTGCGCTGCCGGTCGGTGACCGGCCCGTAGATGCCGGCCTCCAGCAAGTCGGCCAACCCGGAGATGCCGTGGATGGGGGTGCGCAGCTCGTGCGTGAGGTTCGCGATGAAGCGCGCCTTCGACTGGCTGGCTGCTTCGAGGTCGCGGGTGCGCTGCTCGAGCGCGCGCGACTTGCGCTTCAGGTCCGCGAGGATGGACGCGGTGAACATGGTGGGCAGCCCCAGGACCACCGCGAAGGCCACCAGGACCACCGCGAGGTGCACCGGCGTCAGCTCGCTCGGACCGAACGCAGGGGGCGGAAACACGGGCACGAGCCCGGCGTAGATCAGGCACGCCATCGTCGTGTGCATCAGCATGGCCAGGCCCATGATGACGACCGTGACGCCCACGTTGGAGAGCAGCGCGACAACGGTCAGCTCGATGGCATAGACGGCGAAGAGCGGACTCTCGAGACCCCCGGACAAGTAGATGGCGAACGTGAGCGCCACGGTGTCCATCGTCACGTTCAGGCTGGCTGCCTCGATGACCCAGCGGTCCGCCTTGAGCGACCACCACGCCAGCGTGTTCGTGCCGAGCTTGAGCAGGATGGGGAGCCACACGATGGGCGTCGCGGCGACCACGCCACTCCCCATGGCAAACGCCGCGAAAGCCGCGAACGCGACGACGATGCCGAGCCCGGAGCGCACGCTGAACCACAGCTTGCTGCGGTTCTCCGGGAGGCCGACCTCTGCCAGGAACGCCGGGTAGCGCATCACGCGCTCACGCAGCGGGGGTGAGCAGCGTCTCGAGCTCCGTGAGCATGGCCTTCATGTCGAAGAGCTTCACGAGGTAGGCCTGCGCGCGCAGGTCCTCGCGGGCGTACTTCCGCGCGTGGTCCTCGTCACGGTACACGGCGCTCATGAGCATGACGGGCATGTTGCGCCCCTTCTCCGTGCGCTTGACCTCGAAGCACACCTCGAAGCCGCTGCGCTTCGGGAGCATCACGTCCACCAACATGGCGTCGGGCGACACGCGCTCGAACTCCGTCAGCGCATCCACGCCGTTCTTGGCGAAGGAGACATCGTATCCATGAGCTTCGAGGAAGTCGCCGAGCACCATGGAGCTCAGGGCATCGTCTTCCACCAACAGAATCTTTTTCATGGGGGCCTCCCAGGGGGATGTGTGGGTTGGTTCTTTTAAGTGTGTGGTTATTGCACAATCGAGTGTAGCGCAAAGCACACAGAAAAATCCAGCGCTGGAACATGTTTCACAGAATCCGTTTTGTCGAGCGGCCGTAAGGGGGCTCGACAATGGACCTGGATGTCAGCGCAGGCGCCCCACGTGATCCGCGCGTGCCCAGCCCTGGCGAGCCCCGAGGCGCACGCGCACGAAGCCCTCGTACTCGTCCAGCACCGTTCCGCGCTCGCCGCCGCGTGCCGGCGTGGCCAGCACCGGGCTGCGGCTGTCCGGCGACTGGTGCAGCTGAACCGGGTCGGTGAGGATGACGGCCGGGGTGCCCTGGCGGAGCCAGCCCTGCTTGGCCACCAAACCCGAGGCGCTCACGCCCACGAACACCGCAAGGAAGAGCGCCAGCAGGGTGAGCCCCAGCCGTGGGGCCTCGCTGTGGGTCCGGCGCCGCGCGACCGCAGCGGCGCACAGCAGCGCCATGGCGAGCAGCAGGCTGATGGCGAGACCTCGCTCACTCACGCCACGTACGAGCGACCGCGCGAAGTGCGTATCGCGCGCCAGCTCGGCCTCACCTTCTTCATCGGCACGGGCCCGTGCGAGCGCGTCTTCGGCGGCCGCCAGCGCCGTCTCCACGCCTTCGTCGCCAGGGCGCAGCAGCAACGCACGCTCGAAGTGGAAGATGGCGCGCGGAAGGTCGCCGAGGCGCGCGTGGCAGACCGCGATGTTCTGCTCCACGTCCGGATCCACGATGCCCACATCGCCGAGCGCGCCGTACACCTCGAGAGCGGCGGCATGGTTTCCCGCGAAGGCCAGCTCATTGGCGCGGCGGAAGAGCGCCTCCACTGTACCTGGGAGGGTGGCAGCCCGGGTGGCGGGCGCAGTGTCGCCTGCGGCACCCGCTGGTGGCGGTGGCGCATCTTGGGCCGCTGCACGCCACGCCAGCCCATGCAGCGCAACGCCCAACACCAGCGCGAGGGTCAGCGTCAGACCACGCGAGCGGGAAGCCTGCCTCATGTGCCCTCCCCTTCGGAGTCGGCCCCACCGGGGCTGAAGCGCTCGATGCGCTGCACCATGGCGCGAACGCGCTGCAGGCAACGCTCCATCTCGGAGTCGCTGCCCGCTTCTGCGCTGAACCGCGCAAAGTCACAGCCTTCGAGCTCTTCCACCAGGCGCTTGCGGAGGTCGGCGCTCATGCCGGCGCGCACCAGCCGCTCCCCCAGTTGCGCGTGCGTCAGGCTGCCGACGGGCTCGCCCAGGCGCCCCTCGAGCGCCGCGCGCAGGGCGGCCGCCACCGACGTGTAGAAGGTGGCCACGTCCGCGGCCTTGACCGCGCGCTTGGCCGCTTCCAGCCGGTCGCGCACCAGCCCGGCGGCGAGCTTGTCGGCGCGCTGGTCGCGCTGCTGGCGGCGCGCGCGCTGCGCCAACACACCCCAGCCGAGCAGCAACAAGGTGGGCATGCCGAACAGCACCACCCAATACGCAGGGTGGCTGCTGAGCGGCACCTGGGCCCGCAAGAGCTCACTGCGCGTGCGGATCTCGCCAATGGGTGCCGCCGGCGCCACGTTCGGCGGCACCGAGTCCGCGGCACCCACGCCCGCGTCGGGGGTAGCGGGCGCGAGCGGCGCCCCCGCCACCGTGAGCGTCAACGGCGCGGAGGTCAGCGTCTCGTAGCGGTCGGCGTACGGGTCGAAGACCGACAGCGTCAGCGGCGGGAGCGTGTAGGTGCCGGGCTGCTCGGCGACCAGCAGCCACTCGAGGCGCAACGTGCCGCCCACTCGGACCCCCAGCGCGCGGATGTCGTCCTCGCGGCGGGGTGTATGCACACGCAGCCCCGGGATGTCGGCCAGGGCCAGCTGCACGTCGCGCAGGTTGCCCTCGCCCTCGAGCACCGCCGTGAGCGTCACGGCGTCGCCCGTTCGCACCGTGTCGCGGTCCAGCTGGGCGCGGAGGGTGTAGCGCCCCACGACGGCCCCTCGGGGAACGGGTGTGGGCAGCGGCCGCACGTGCACGGTGACGGGCACGCCCTCGCGCACCAGCTGCTCCGGGCGCGGCCCGAACATGAAGCCGCCCCCCGTGTGGATGGTCATGCGTGGCGCGCCCAGCACCAAGTCACCAGACTCGAGCGGAAACGCCGCGAAGTGCCGGATCACGTGCACGTCGTACGGAACGCCCGACACGATCTCGCGTCGCGAGCTGGGCGGTGGGCTGGCAGGGCCGATCAGGTCGTGCACCCAGAACCCGTCGGTGGAGATCTCACGCTCGGGCTGGAGGTTGCGCGCCGAGACGCGCGTGTAGAACAGGAGGGTGACCGTGACCTGCTGGCCGACGACCGGGTCGGACGGCTCCACCACCGTGCGCAGGAAGGCCACGCTGTCGAGGTTGGCGCCGTCCAGCGGGCCAGTGGCGGTGGGCGCGCCCGGCACGGGCAGCTGCTGGCCATAGGGCGACTGGCCACCGGCGACGCCACCACCCTGCCCTCCCGGGAGCACCTGCAGATCCACGGCGTTGCCGGCGTGCCGCTGCCCGTTCACGAGGGCCACCGCAGGCTCGATGCGCACGCGCCCGGGTTGACGCGCGCGCAGCCGCAGGTTGTGGATGACAGCGGCTTGCACCTGCGTGGCCCCACCGCCCATTTGGAACTGCATGGGCTGGCTGACCGAGCGGCCGAGCACGTCGAATTCACGCAGCGCGGGCAGCTCGAGGTTCTGGATTTGGCAGCCGTCGCAGTCGGCGCGCACCTGCAGCGAGAAGTCGGTGCCCGCTTCCACCTGCGCTGCGCTGGTGGTGGTCACCACGGTCACGCGTTGGGCGTGTGCCGCGGCAGGCGCCTGCAGCACGCACGCGACGAACGCCAGCGCCGCCCCCGCGAGAGGGTGACGGGCTGCGCTCGTTCGCCGTGGTGCCGCCATGACGCTCACCAGTCTTGCTCCACGCGGCGGTTCTCACGCTGGCCGCGCTGGGCGGCACGCATGCGCTCGAGGCTCTGCTCGCCGTCTTGCAAGGCATCCAGCATGCGCTCTGCCTGCGTCGGCATGGGCTGACCGGTGCCGTCGTCCTGCGAATCCTGCGGCTCGTCCTGCTCGCCGGACCCCTGCGGGTCCTGCGGGTCGTCGCCCTGTTCGGGCTGACTGGGCTCGTCCTGCCCGTCCTGACCCTCTTGCTGGTCCTGCTGATCCTGGGAGTCCTGAGGGTCCTGCTGATCCTGCTGATCTTGGGGGTCCTGCTGGTCCTGCGGATCTTGGGTCCTGCTGATCCTGCTGATCCTGCTGATCCTGCTGGTCCTGTTGATCTTGCTGCTCTTGTTCCTGCTGCTCCTGCTGCTCTTGCTGCTCCTGCTCCTCGCGCTCTTCGTTGAGGCGGCGCAGGGCCAGCTCCAGGTTCCAGGCGGTGTTCGGATCCGACGGGCGCGCGCGCAGCGAGCGGCGGTACTCGTCCACCGCCGCGCGGAAGGCCGTCTGCGCCGTGGGGTGGTCGTCCTCGGCAGCGGCGGCCTCGCCATCCTGGTGGAACGACAGCCCCAAGTTGTAGCGCACGTCCGCCAGCAGGGCGGGGGGCGTCTCCGGCGCGATGGCCAGCAACAACGCCTCGCGCGCCCGCTCGCGGTCGCCCTTGTGCAAGTACGCGATGCCGCGGTTCAGGTGCACCCCGGGCGCCGACGGCAGCTCGCGCGCCGCGCGGTCATACGCCTCGAGCGCGCCGTCGTAGTTCTCGGCCGCCATGCGCGCGTTGCCCTCTTCCACGTTGGGGTTGGGGCGATGAAACGGGTCCCAGCCGCCGAACATCGAAGCGGATGCCACCACCAAGAACGCGAAGACCGCTTTCATGACCGCGTAGCCTTTCGCTCATCCTTCGCGGGCGCTAGCCGCCGGCGGCGACGCAGCAGCCACGCCTCCGGCAGCAGCCCCTCCAACACCAGCAGCAGGAAGGCAGGCAACAGCGCCAGCGCGTAGCGGTTCTCGTGCACGGTCACGCGCCGCGACTCGCGCTCACCCTGCTGGAGGGTGCGTATCTCGCGGGCCACCTGGTCCACGCCCACGCCCCCGGCCTCGGCGCGCAGGTAGCGCCCGCCGGTGGCCTCCGCGATGGCCTGCAGCTGCACTTCGTTCTCGGCGGTGAGCGCGGTGGTCACCACGTTGCCGTCGTTGTCGCGCATGTAGCCCGTCCAGGTGCCGTCCTCGCTGTAGGTGGGGATGGGCTCGCCGGTGCGGGAGCCGATGCCCACCACGAAGATCTTCACGCCCGCGGCGGCCAGGTCGCGCGCCGCCTGCACGGGCTCGCCCTCGTGGTCCTCGCCGTCGGTCATCAGCACCACGACGCGCGCGGGCCGGGTGTCGGTCCACTCGGCCTCGGTCACGCCCTCGGGCGCACGGCTGCTGCGCTCCAGCAAGCGCCCGGCGGACACCAGCGCGCGCCCGATGGCGGTGCCACCCACGGGCATGTCGAGCGGCGTGAGGTCACGCAAGAAGAGCTGCACCGCCGCATAGTCGGTGGTGAGCGGGAACTGCATGGTCTCGCCCGCGAAGGCCACCACCCCCACCCGGTCGCCGCCCAGCTCTTCGATGAAGCGCGTGATCTCCACCTTGGCGCGCTCGCTGCGGTTGGGGCTCACGTCGCGCGCCAGCATGCTCTTGCTGAAGTCGAGCGCCACCACCACGTCGATGCCGCGTTGCCGCAAGACACGCGTGCGGCTGCCGTACTGCGGCCCGGCCAGCGCCATGACCACCAGCACCAACCCCAGCACCAGGAGCACCGCGCGCGCTGCGCGCAGCGGACCCGAGCGCCCCACCCGCAACGAGCGGAGCGCATCCGGCTGGCCAAAGCGGCGCAGCGCGCGCTCACGCAGCTGCCAGCCGGCCAGCAGCACGCCCACCGTGACCAGCACGGCCAGCATGAACCACAAGACCACGGACGAGTGCCACGTCATGGCCACCTCCGCAGCACCAGCGCGCCGAACACGGCCTCCAGCAACAGCAGCAGCAGCGCGGGCCAGACGAACGCGGGGTACAGCTCGCCGTACACCTGCCCCAGGTCCTCGATCTCGCTGCGCTCCAGCTGGTCGAGGATGTTGTGGAACGTGCGCTCGAGCGCGCCGCGGTCGCCTGCGTTGTAGTGCACGCCGCCCGTGCGCGCGGCGATGCGCTGCAGCAGCTCCGGGTTCACGGGCTGGTTCTGCATTCCGAAGATGGTGCGGCGGGTGAGGTCCACGCCCTGCGCCACCGGCGCGTCGTCGCTCACGCCCATCAGCACCGTGAAGATCTTGACCTCCATGGTGGCGGCCAGCTCGGCGGCCTGCTCGGGCGAGACGTTGCCCGCGTTGCTGTCTCCGTCGGTGAGCAGGATGATGACCTTGCTGCGCGCGCGGCTGGGCCGCAGGCGGTTGAGGCCCGTGCCGATGGCGTTTCCGATGGCCGTGCCGCGACCCTCGATGAGCTCCAGCTGCAGCTCGCTGATGACCGTCTGGAGCGCCTCTTTGTCGGTAGTCAGCGGCATGAGCGTGAAGGCATCGCGCCCGAACACCACCGCGCCGATGCGGTCGTTCGGACGCCGCCGCACGAAGTCACGCACCACCACCTTGGTGGCCTCGAAGCGGTTGGGCTGGATGTCCGCCGCCTGCATGGACAGCGACATGTCCATGACCAGCACGATGTCGATGCCGTCCACCTCGGTGCGGTCGCGCGCGTGCATGCTCTGCGGCCCCATGAGCGCCACCCCGGTGAGCCACAGCGCGGTGACGCGCAGCCCGAGCGGCAGGTCCTTGACCCACACGCGCCAGCCAGGACGCACCTGCCCGAGCGTGCGGCCGCGGCTCACCAGCAGGCGCGGCGCGGCGGTCTTGAGCAGCCACACCCGCGCGAGCCACACCAGCGGCACGGCGAAGAGCAAGAGCCCCGCCCACGGTCGCTCGAAGCGGAAGCTGTCGGCGCGCAGCGGGACGCCGTAGACGCCCTCCACCAAGTACGCCGTGACCCACAGCGTGGGGACGCCCAGAAAGAACACCCAGAGCGCGGGCATGGCGCGGCGCACCCAGGGGATCACGAGTCACCCCCGGGCTTGCTGGCCTCGCGGGCCTTGCGCGCCAGCTCCATGGCCTCGTCATCGGCGAAGCCGGGCAGCGTGGGCACAGAGCCCTCGGAGCTCGCGGCTTCGACCGTGTCGGTGGAGTCCGAAGCATCGGCAGAGGGCGCGGGCTCGGCAGACCGCGCAGCGCCGAACGGCGACGGCTCCATGAGCGTCTTGTCGAGGTCACCCACGCGCGTCGCCGGGATGACGGCCGCCACGATGGGCTTCGGCACGGGCAGGATCTCGTCCTCGGGTGCGAGGATTGCCTCCGCGACGGGCTCGGGATCCATCTTGGGCATCCAGCGCGCGTCCGGGTTCACGTTGGGGTCCGGCACCGGCTTGGGCACCGGCCCACGGAAGCGCGAGGGCCCCACGCGTGTGTCGGGGATGGGGATGGCTGCCTGAGCCACCAGCTCACCGGGCATGGGGGACGCCCCCACCAGCGGCCGCGTCTCGCGCACCATCGTGAGCGCCGAGGCCAGCATCTGGTCGGTCTCTTCGTCGCCCGCAGGCGAGTTGGCGAACTTCACCAGGTCGCACGCGTCCAACAGCTCTTCCACGCGCTTCACCAGGCGCGGGTCGGTCTTGCGCTGGCGCAGCTGCGCCAGGATCTCCACGGAGGTGCTCTCGAGCCCGTCGAACTCGTAGCGCGCGCCCAGGTACCCGCGCAGCACGTCGCTGAGCTTGTCCACCCAGGCGTCCCACTGGCCCTCTTCGATGTGCTTGCGGCGTGTTTGCGCCAGCCACGCCAGCTCACCGGCGGCCACCTCCCACGGCGGCAGCGGAGGGGGCGCGGGCTTGGGCGCCTGCGCGCGCTTCTGCAGGTAGCGGCGCAGCAAATAGCCCAGCAAGAGCCCCACCAGCAGCACGCCCAGCGCGGCCATGACGTAGTAGGGCCGGTCGTCGTCCTCCATGACGCTCACCGGGGTGGTGGGCGGAAAAGGCTGCGCGTCGGGCTCGTTGCCCAGCACCGACGCCACCGTGATGCGCTGGGCCTCGGCCTCCACCACGCCGACCTGGCCGTCGGCCGTGAGCACGCGCACGCGCAGCGGACCCACCACGTGCTCGCCAGGCTCCAGCAGCAAGAGGTCCAGCTCGAAGTGGAAGTCCTGCCCTTGGTCGGGGCGCACCGTAACGCGCACGCGCGAGTCCAGCAGCTCGATGGGCGCGGGTGTGACGCTGCTGGTGGGCTCCCCGAAGTTCTGGTCCTCCGGCAGCGTGATGTCGCTGCCCGGCGCGCCGTGCACCGTGAGGCGCAGGGTGGTCACGTCGCCGGTGCTGAGACCTTCGCGCGGCTCCACGCTGATCTCGAGGCGCGGCCGGTGCTCCTCGGGGAGCGGGGTCAGCTGTGGGCTGCGGGCCCCCGCGTCGGCCAGCGCGTCGGGGCCAGCATCGGTGGCCACCCCTGCATCCATGGGCACACCCGCGTCGGTGGGCCCCGCCAGAGGAGGCTGCAGCGCCGGAGCCGGCGTGGGCATGGGCGGCACCGTGGGCGGCGCGATGGGTGTGGGCGTGGGCGGGGCGATGGGCGTGGGGACCGGCTGCGGCGGTGGAGGCGGCTGCGCACCCACGCGATGCAGCGGCGCGGCCAGCGCCACCACCGTGAGCACCCCAGTGAGCGCCGCCCCGAAGCGCGTCATCGGAACCCCATCATGCGCTTCTGGCGGAAGCGGAAGAACTCGGCGATGGGCCGCACGTAGTCTTCATCGGTGTGCACCGTGAGGTGGTCCACGCGCAGCTTGCGGAACAGCCGCTCGCGCAGCGCCCGCTGCCGCAGCACCTCGTGCGCAAAGGCCTGGCGCACACGCGGGTCACCCGTGTCCACCTCCACCAGCTCGCCGGTCTCGAGGTCTTCCACCAGGGCGAGGCCCACGTCGGGCAGGTTCTCTTCGCGCGGGTCCACCACCTGCACGGGGATCAGGTCGTGCCGCTTGGCCGCCACGCGCAGCTGCTTCTCGTAGCCGTCGGCGATGAAGTCGCTGAGCAGGAACGCCACCGAGCGCCGCTTGCGCAGCCCGCCCAACATGTCGAGCGCGCCCGCCAGGTTGGTGCCCGTGCCCTGCGGCGAAGCGTTCAAAATCTCGGTGACCACGCGCATGACGTGGCCGCGCCCCTTCTTGGGCGGCACGAAGCGCTCGACCCGGTCGGTGAACAGGATGAGCCCCACGCGGTCGTTGTTCTTGATGGCGCTGAACGCCAGCAGCGCCGCGATCTCCGCCACGGTCTCGATCTTGGGCTTGCCCACGGTGCCGAACTTCTCGGAGGCCGAGAGGTCCACCAGGAGCATCACGGTCATCTCGCGCTCCTCGGTGAACATCTTCACGTACGCGTCGTTCATGCGCGCGCTGACGTTCCAGTCGATGAAGCGCACATCGTCGCCGGCTTGGTACTGGCGCACCTCGCTGAACGCCATGCCGCGGCCCTTGAAGACGGAGTGGTAGCTGCCCGCGAGCTGATCGTTGGCGAGACGCGCGGTGTGGATCTCGATCTTCCGGAGCTTCTTGACGAGCTCGCGCGAGATCATGTCAAGGGACCTCCACCGCCTCGAAGATCCGGCGCACGATGTCGTCGCTCGTGATCTCCTCGGCTTCGGCCTCGTAGGTGCGGATGATGCGGTGACGCAGCACGTCGGGCCCGATGGCCTTGATGTCCTCGGGGGTGACGTAGCCGCGGTGGTTCACGAACGCGTGCGCGCGCGCCGCTATGTTGAGCCAGATGCTGGCGCGCGGGCTGCCACCGTGGGCGATCATGTCGCGCAGGTCCTTGAGGCCGGCCGCCGCGGGGTTACGCGTCGCGCCCACCACCGCGATGATGTAGTCCTTGATCTTGTCGTCCATGTAGACGTGGCCGATGCAGCGGCGCGCTTCGATGAGCTGCTCGGTGGATGCGACCCGCTGGACCTCCATGGCATTGGGTCGCCCGTCCCCCACCTTCGGCCCCTCGAGGGTGTAGTGCGCGATGCGCTCCATGATGACCCGCTCCTGCTCGGCCGTGGGGTAGCCCACGCGCACGTGCATCATGAAGCGGTCCACCTGCGCCTCGGCGAGCGGATAGGTGCCCTCCTGCTCCACCGGGTTCTGCGTGGCCATGACCATGAACGGCTCGGGCAGCTTGTAGGTGGTGTCACCGATGGTGACCTGCTTCTCCTGCATGGCCTCGAGCAGCGCGCTCTGCACCTTGGCGGGCGCGCGGTTGATCTCGTCGGCCAGCACCAGGTTCGCGAAGATGGGGCCCTTCTTCGCCGTGAACTCGCCGCTCTTCTGGTTGTAGAGCACGGTGCCCACCACGTCCGCCGGCAGCAGGTCGGGCGTGAACTGGATGCGCGAGAACTCGGCCGCGACGGTCTTGCAGATGGTGTTGACGGTGAGCGTCTTGGCGAGGCCCGGCACACCCTCGAGCAGCACGTGGCCGCCGGTGAGCAAGCCGATGAGCACGCGCTGGACCATCTCCTCCTGCCCCACGATGACCTTCTTGACCTCGTGGAGGAGCGCGTCGGTGAAGGCGCTCTCGCGCTGGACCATGTCGTTGATGGCGCGGACGTCGATACTCATGGAATCACCCTAAGAAGACGAGGAGAGAGCAAGCCGGAAGGCGGGGCGCGGTACTAGCACGCTCCCGACGGCCCCTTCAACCGCCCCGAACGGTGGAATATTCGCGGTTCAGGCGGGAGCGTGCGTCGCCGACACCTCGGCCAGCTGCCCGGCGAACAGCGCGAGCTCGCCATAGGTCCCGCCACCGCCAGCGCCGAAGCGCGGCACCGCGAAGAGTGGGGCTTCACCGGTGCGCTCTGCCACGGCTTCACGCAGCTTTCCGTAGAGCGCCACCACCTGCGGCGGCGCTTCGAGCGCCGGAGATTCGCTGGCGATGATGAGGAGATCGTCCGCGAGGCGTTCGCAGCGGCGGGCAAGCGGGGTGACGTCGTGCTCGGGGGCCATCGGGAGAGGCTACCTCATTCCGCGTCGCTGTGGGCACGCGCAGCGGCGAAGGCGATCTGGGCCGCGGCGAGGGTGGCGCTCAGCGTCTCGTCGTCATGCGCGGCCGACACGAACGCCGCCTCGAACTGGCTCGGGGGCCAGTAGATCCCGTTCGCCAAGAGCGCCGCGTGCCACACGGCGAAGGTGCCCCGGCTGCAGCGCGCCGCGCTCGGCCAGTCCCGCACCGGCGCGTCGGTGAAGAAGACGGTCAGCATGGACCCGACGCGCTGGACCACCACCGCCACCCCAGCCAGAGCGGCCGCGCTGGCCAACCCGTCGGCGAGGGCGGCGCTCGAGGCCTCGAGGCCTTCATAGAAACCGGGCCGGCGCAGCAAGCCGAGCGTGGTGAGCCCCGCAGCGACCGCCAGCGGGTTTCCGCTCAGGGTGCCTGCCTGATACACGGGCCCGAGGGGAGCGATCTTGGACATGATTTCGCGACGCCCGCCATAGGCACCGACAGGCAGGCCACCGCCCACGATCTTTCCGAGGCAGGTCAGGTCGGGGATGATCCCATAGAGCGCCTGCGCACCGCCACGGGCCACGCGGAAGCCTGTCATGACCTCGTCGAAGATGAGCAGCGCTCCGTACTGATAGGTGACCTCGCGCAGGGCTTTCAGCCAAGCCGGATCGGGCGGCACGCAGCCCATGTTGCCAGCCACGGGCTCGATGATGACCGCCGCGATCTGGGCTCCCTCGGCGGCGAACAGCGCCTGCAAGCCCGCGACATCGTTGTACTCCACGAGGCGCGTGGTGGCGGCGATGGCCGCCGGCACACCGCCGCTGTCCGGCTCCCCGAGCGTGGCCAGGCCGCTGCCGGCCTTCACCAAGAGGTAGTCGGCGCCGCCGTGGTAGGCGCCCACGCACTTCACGATCAGGTCGCGCCCGGTGAACCCTCGAGCCACCCGCAGCGCGCCCATGGTGGCTTCGGTGCCGCTCGACACCAGGCGGCTCATCTCCATGGACGGGAAGGCATCCGCGATCGCCTCGGCCATGTCCGTTTCGCCCGCCGTAGGGGCGCCGTAGCTGCAGCCCAGGGTGGCCGCCTCTTGGATGGCCCGCACCACGTCCGGCTGCGCATGGCCGAGGATCATGGGCCCCCAGGACCCGACGTAGTCGATGTAGGCGCTGCCGTCCGCGCCGTAGAGATGGGGCCCCTTGGCCCGCTGGATGAAGACGGGCTCGCCCCCCACGGAACCGAAGGCCCGCACGGGCGAGTTCACGCCGCCGGGGATGCGGAGCTGCGCGGCAGCGAAGAGGGCCTTGGAGTTCGCGTCGGTCATGGGTCGCAGCGTGGGCCCCGTGCCGCGACCCGGTCAACCCCGAAGTCCCCACGAATCAGGCGACTTGCGCCATTGCGTCTGCCCGCCGGCCATCCTTGACCCTACCTAGGGTGCGTGCTAGATGCCGGCCGCGTTTGCACGGGGTCCCGTGCCAGCGTGGCTTTGAAAGGAACGGTGCGACGTGCCCTCGATGTTTCTTGGTCCAGAAGGCCGGAAGCAGCTGAAGGCCCTCGGTGAGGTCTCCACCATCGGAATCGAGATGGCGGTGTCGGTCATCGTGGGCGTGATGGGGGGCAAGTGGTTGGATGAGAAGTTCGGGACCAACTCGGTCTTCGAGCTGCTCGGACTCTTCGCAGGTCTTGCCGCCGCCTTCAGAAGCCTCTACAGGGTCGCTCGCAAGGTGAAACAGCAGCTCGGGACCACCGAGCCGGGCACCGACCCCCTCCCCCCCTCCGCTCCCCCACAGCCGCCGCGGCCTCCCATGAGATCGAAGCCCGCTGTCGGGCCGGCCCCAGCCCCGGCCACCCACTTCGCGAAGAAGAAGCCCCCGAAGAACCCATGAACTCCCTGCTCCGCACGACCACCAAGACCACGCTCGGCTTCGCAGCCGTGCTGGTGGTGCTGTCGTTCGCGGCCATCGGCGTTCCCACGGGCATCGGGGCCCTGGTGGGGTCCGCCGTCGCCGTCGCCAACTGGTTCCTCCTGCGCATCAGCCTCAGCAAGCTGGTGGACGCCCGGGTGGAACAGCGGGCCGGCATCACCCTCTTGCTCTGTTTGAAGCTCGGGCTGACCGGGGTGGTCGCGTTCATCGCGATCCGCCGCCTCCACGTCGACCCGCTCGGCTTCATGATCGGCTTCGGTGCCCTGGTCTTGGGCATCCTGACCGCCTCCATCTTGTTCAGCGCCGAGACGGCGTCCGCGCAGCCCGCGGCCGACGCACCCGGCGAGGAGATCTGAGCGATGCCTCACGGTGAATCGTGGTTCAGCTTGCTTCCCGGGTACGCCCACTGGCTGAGTGATGCTCAGGCCAGCCACGGCCCCACGTGGATTGCCCACGGCGACGTCTCCATCCAGCACATCCTGCACTGGATCTTCCTCATCATCCTGCTGGCTGTGGTGGGGCTGTTGGTCCGCGCCAAGGTGGCCGACACGCAGGCCGCCATCCTCCCCGACGGTCAGTTCTCGCTGCGCACCCTGATCGAGGGCTTCGCCGGCAAGGTCTACGGCACGCTCGTGGACATGTTGGGCAAGAAGGCCGCCAAGTTCTTCCTGCCGCTCATCGGCACCTGCGCGTTCATGATCTTCTTCTCGAACGTGTTCGGCCTGGTGCCCGGCTTCCAGCCGCCCACCTCCAACCTGAACACCACCATGGCCATGGCCCTGGTGATCTTCTTCGCCACGCACATCTTCGGCGTGAAGGAGAACGGGCTCGGGTACTTCAAGCACTTCCTCGGGCCCTTCCTGCCGCTGGCGCCGCTGATGCTCCCCATCGAGCTCATCAGCCACGTCGCGCGCCCGATCACCCTCGCCGTCCGCCTCATGGCGAACATGACGGCCGACCACCTCGTGCTCGGCATCTTCCTGACGCTCGGGCACTGGCTCATCCCGATCCCGCTCCCCCTCTACTTCCTCGGCTGCATCGTCGTGGTGGTTCAGACCATGGTCTTCTGCTTGTTGTCCACGGTCTACATCTCCATGGCCATCGCGCACGACCACTGATTTCTCTCTCCCAACCCCAACACACAGATTCTGCTTTCAAAGAAAGCTTAGGAGGCACTCCCATGAAGAAGACCGCACTTCGACTCGTTTCCCTGCTCACCCCCCTCTTCGTCACGGCGACGGCGTTCGCGCAGGACGCAGCTGGCGGCGCTGACAACTCCGCGCTCGCGTACGCCGCGGGTGCCTCCATCGGCATCGCGGCCTTCGGTGGCGCGCTCGGCCAGGGCAAGGCCGCTGCGGCCGCGCTCGAGGGCATCGCGCGTAACCCCAACGCCTCCGACAAGCTCTTCACGCCGATGATCCTCGGCCTGGCGCTCATCGAGTCGCTGGTCATCTACGCGCTCGTCATCGCGTACATGCTCCAGGACAAGATCTGAAGCCTGCCGGGTGGGCCTTCGGGTCCCCGCGGAAAAGCACGGAAGCGCCGGTCCCTTTGGGCCGGCGTTTTTCGTTGTGAGGCGGTGGATTCCGATCTCCATCGTGGTCGTTGTCCTGGTCGTTGACGGCGACGGCGACGGCGACGAACTGCGGCCGCAACAGGGGTGCCACGTCCGCCCGTGTGCGACGTCCTTTGGTTCGTCGCCGTCGCCGTCGCCGTCGCCGACAACGCCCACGACGACGACAACGACAACGTGGACACCCCGTCGTGGCAGCCGTCGCGGAACGAGGCTGGCATCGTGTGCCGGGCGACCCCATACTCCGGGGAGATGAGCGGCCACGACCAGAGCGACCTCGAGAGCGCCCCCGAGCCCACCAGCCCTGCGCCCGTGCCTCCGTCGGCGGGCTCGTCCCCCCAGGCGGCCAGCAAGCCGCGCGGCCTCGGCTCCGGCGCCAAGATCATCGCCGTGTTCGGCCTGCTGGGGGCCGCCATGCTGGTGCTGGCGTTCAGCCAGGCCTCCGAGGTGGCCACGTATTCGGTCACCGTGAGCGAGGCGCTGGCCGGCGCGCAGGGCGACCGCCGCATCCGCGTGGAGGGCGACCTGCGCCACGGCTCCATCCAGTTCCGCGAGTCTCCGTGCGAGTGGCGCTTCACCATCGAGCGCGACGGGCACGAGATGCCGGTGGAGTTCCCACGCTGCGTGGTGCCCGACACCTTCCGCGACGACTACGACATCCAGGTGGTGGTCGAGGGCCGCGTGGACGAGCGCGGCACGTTCCTGGCGGACCAGATCATCCCGCGCTGCCCGTCCAAGTACGAAGAGCAGGCCACGCAGCTGAGCGCCGCGGGGGGCTGAGGCTCAGACCGTCTGGCTCTTCTCGCGCGCTAGGGCGAGCTGCTCGCCGCGCATGGCGCCGAACGAGCGCACCAGGTCCTCGGCGTTGGCGCCGGGCACGCCGAGCTGCGGGACCATCCAGGCAGCGGCCTCGGCGGTGGTCGCAAAGACCTTGTGGGGCAGCGGGTTCCTCACCACCAAGAGGAGCCCCGCCAGGGCCGAGCGGGAGGCAGCCAGTCAGAAGCCGTCCCCCTCCAGCACCGTGGCCATGCCAATCTGATGACGCGCCGTGCGAGTCAGGGACTCCGAGGACAACCGCCGCATGTCGGCGTCGGGCACTCGGCTGTTGCTGTCGACCACCGAGATCGTCGCGTAGCGGGGATACTTCTCGAGCAGCTTGTAGGACACGCGCTCGCCGTCGATGAGGTTCGTCGTCAGCGCCGTGGACGAGAAGCTCAAGAGCATCACGTTGTGCCAGCTGGCGATCCACTGGTTCTGTGCGCGGGTGTGCACCAAGAGGGTCATACGTCGGCGGACGATGCCAGACCGAGGAGGGTTCCGTCGATGCTCCTCCTCCGCAGGGAGGTATCTCGCTCATCGCCGCGCGTCAGCCGCGCAGCGCCGCTTGAATGGCCGCCGCCACCTCGCCGACCGGGAGTTCCACCTGCGTGGACGCGCGCAGGTCCTTCACCTGCACCGTGCCAGCGGCCACCTCGCTCTCGCCCAGCACCAGCGCGAAGCGGGACCCAAGCGAGTCGGAGCGGCGCATCTGGCTCTTGAGCGACTGGCCGCGCAGGTCGTTCTCCACCCGCAGGCCCGCTGCGCGCAGCTGCTTGCCCAGCAAGAGCGCTGCCGTGCGCTGCTCCGGGCGCAGCGCCACGATGAACGCGTCCGGTGCCTGCGCCGAGGGCTTCTCGGGCATGGCCAGCAGCAGGCGCTCGATGCCGATGCCGAGGCCGAGGGCCGGCACGTCCGGGCCGCCCATGCTCTTGACCATGCCGTCGTAGCGGCCGCCGCCCAGCAGCGTGTTCTGGGCGCCGAGATCGCCGCCGAGGCCCTTCACCTCGAAGATGGTGCGCGTGTAGTAGTCGAGGCCGCGCACCACCGACGGGTCCACGCGGTAAGGCGTGCCCAGCGCGTCGAGCGCACCCTTGAGCCCGGCGAAGTGTTCCTGGTCGGCCTCGTCCAGGTAGTCCAGCAGCGACGGGGCCCCCGCCGCGATGGCCGCGCAGGTGGGCACCTTGCAGTCCAGCACGCGCAGCGGGTTCTTCTCCATGCGGCGCTGGCAGTCCGCGCACAGCTCCGTGCGCTTGGGCTCGAGGAACGTGAGCAGCGCCTCGCGGAACGCAGCGCGGCTGTTGGCCCCGCCGAGCGAGTTCACCAGCACCTCCACCTCCACGATGCCGAGCGCGGCCAGGAAGCTGACCGCCATGTCGATCATCTCGGCGTCCACGAACGGGCCCGGGTCGCCGTAGACCTCCATACCCATCTGGTGGAACTGACGCAGGCGCCCCTTGGCGGGCCGCTCGCGGCGGTACATGGGCCCGATGTAGAACCACTTCGTGATGGGGCTCTGGGCGTGCACCGAGTGCTGCACGAACGCCCGCACGGCCGACGCGGTGCCCTCGGGGCGCAGGGAGAGCAGCTTCTCGCCCTGGTCCTCGAAGGTGTACATCTCCTTCTCGACGATGTCGGTGGTGTCGCCGATGGAGCGCACGAACAGCGCGTTGGGCTCCACGATGGGCGTGCGCACCTCGCCATAGCCGTGCGCGGTGGCGATGGCGCGGAACGTCTCCTCGAGGTGCCGCCACGCGGTGACCTCATCGGGGAGGATGTCGTTCATGCCTTTGACCGAGCGCAGCGTACTCATGGTGGCGACCTCATAGCGCAACCCTCGGGCGGGCGCGAACGACGGCAAGCCCGCCTGGACACAACAATCCCTACATGTGGGCTGCGCGCGTGCTACTCGTAGAGATGACGTCCTCCCCCCGCTTCCGCGTGTGGCTTCGCCGCCTCGGATGGGTGGTGCTGGTTCTGACCCTGCTGCTGTCCGTCCTCCTGCTCGGGATCGCGGTGTCCATGCAGACCGTGTGGGGTCGCGACAAGATCCGACAGCTGCTCACGGAGCAAGTCAGCCAGGCCATCGACGGGAGCATGCGCGTCGAGGAGCTGGTGGAGCTGAGCTTCAGCCACGCGCGGGTGCGGGGGCTGACCTTCGCCGACCCGCGCGGGGTCTCCGTGGTGACCGTGGAGGAGGCGCGCGTGCACTTGGTGTTGGCGTCTCTCCTCGACGGCACGGTGCACTTCGACCACGCGACCGCCAAGGGCGTCACGCTGCTCGTGACACGGGGTGTGGAGAACTCCACGTCGCTGGCGGACGCCTTCGCGGCGACCGGCAGCACGGAGCGAGACCGAGCGGCGGGCAAGGGGGTTCGCTTTCGAATGGACCGCGTGCTGGTGGAGGACGCCGCCGTGACGGTGCGGATGGGGAGCCCGCTCGGCCTGCACGTGTCCACGGCCGGGGTGAGCATCGATCACGATCCGGCCCGGCGCCGCCGGGGTGAGCGGGCGACCAACGTCATGCTGGACTCCGTGTATGCGAACCTCCACATGGATGGCCGGGAGGCCATCAGCGGCACGGATATCCGTGCCGCGGGCTCCATCTTCGACCTGCGTGGGCGCGCCTGCCACCGCCGGGGCCTGATCGCGGTACGGATCCTGTTCGGGCAGGGAGGCGGCCCGCAGCTGGTGTACTCCACGCGCTCGCGGCTCATTCGCACCGCCATGCGCATCGCCAGCCGGCGCACGAGCATGAGCATGCGCTACGGAGGGGTGAACCTGCACGGGGTGCCGCGCTGCGGACCCCCGCCGTCAGCCACGGCAGGTTAGAGGCCTAGATCGCGGGCCAGCGAGACCTCGGCCGCGCTGTCCAGCGGGGGCTGCAGCTTGCTGGCCTCGGCCGCGTCGAGCGCACCGTCCAGCAAGCTGCGCAGCGTGTACATCTGCTCGGCGCCCAGGCCCTGCCCGATGAACGCGGCGCCGTACTCGAAGCCCATCAGCGCGAGCGCGGCCGGGCAGCCCAGCGCCGCCCAGGGGGCGTGACCGAGCGACCACTGCACGTAGCCGTAGACCAGTGAGAGCAGCGCCACCATGGTGAGCACCCCATAGCCGGCCATGAAGCCCGTCCACACGTTGGGGTGCGGCGCAAAGCGCCCCAGCAGCCTGGGCTCGCCGCCGTCCGTGGTGCCGAAGTGAACGTGCAGGCACGGCGAGTAGAAGCGCCGCCGCTCCCGCGTGAGCCAGAGCACGGCGGTGCGCCGGAACACCAGGCCCCCGATGCCGCGTCGGTCCCCATCCATGACGCACCGCAGCGCCGAGAGGACCTCGTCGGGGGCGGGGCTGAGAGGCAGCTCGAACGTGGGCCGCATGCGGGGCGGGCGGGACATCTCGGTGAATAGTACCCGAACGGGCCGGCGAAGAGGTTGACCCACGCGCGAGGGTGCGGAAGAGTGCCGGGCGCCCATGACGACCGCTCCGACCCCTCGCGTCTCCATCATCATCCCGGTCTACAACGAAGAGGCCATCCTGCAGACCGCGGTGGTGGACCTGATCGACCGCCTGCGTGAGTTCGACTGGACCTACGAGCTGTGCCTCGCCGAGAACGGCAGCACCGACCGCACCGTGGCCGTGGGCGAAGAGCTGGCCAAGCGCTTCCCCCAAGTGAGCATCGCCAGCGTGGGGGCCCCCAACTACGGCCTCGCCCTGCGGCGCGGCATCCTCGCGGCGCGCGGCGAGTTCGTGATCTGCGACGAGATCGACCTGTGCGACACGGACTTCTACCGGCGCGCGCTCGAGGCCCTCGAGACGGGCCAGGCGGACTTCGTGGTGGGCAGCAAGGTCATGGCCGGCGCCAGCGACGAGCGTCCGCTGTTCCGCCGGCTGGGCACCGTGGTCATCAACGGCATGCTGCGCGTGGCGCTGGGCTTCCGCGGCACGGACACGCACGGCCTCAAGGCGTTTCGCCGGGCGTCCGTGGTGGACGTCGCCAACGCCTGCTTGGTGGACAAGGACCTCTTCGCCAGCGAGCTGGTCATCCGCGCGGAGCGGGGCGGCGTGCGCATGCTGGAGATCCCGGTGCGCGTGCTCGAGAAGCGCCCGCCCAGCATCGGGCTGTCGCGTCGTGTGCCCAACGTGCTCAAGAACCTGGCGCGCCTGTTCATCGCCATCCGCATCCGGGGCTGACCGCATGCAGGCACGCGGGGACGCGCCATGATGGGCTTCGGGAAGCCGCGCGGCGGGGTGGCTGCCGTGAGCGTGGACCTCGACGAGGTGCCTTGCTACGCGGCCATCCACGGCCTGCTGGGCAGCGCTGACCCAGACGCGCGCGCGCGGCTCGAGGCATCGCAGCGCGCCATCTACACGCGCGCCCTGCCCCGCCTGGTGCGCCTGTTCGAGGAGGAGGGGCTGCGCGCCACGTTCTTCGTCATCGGGCGGGACGTGGCCACGGGGGACAACGCTCAGCGGTTGCGTGGGCTGGTGGAGGCGGGCCACGAGCTGGGCAACCACACGTTCCAGCACCTCTACGACTTCTCGCGTGGGGCGCCGGCCGAGGTGGAGGCCGACATCGCCGACGCGCACGCCGCCATCACACAGGCCACGGGCTTTGCACCACACGGCTTTCGGGCCCCGGGCTACACGCTGAGCGACCTGGTGGTGGAGAAGCTGGTGAAGCTGGGCTACCGCTACGACTCGAGCGTGTTCCCCTGCCCGGCCTACTACAGCGCCAAGGCCCTGGCCATGGGCGCCATGCGCGTGCGCGGGCGGCAGAGCCGCAGCGTGCTGGACGACCCGCGCGTGCTGCTGGCGTCGGCCGACCCGTACCGCGTGGCGCGTCCGTATCGCCGCCGGGGGCACGGGCTCTTGGAGCTGCCCATCGGGGTGACCAGCCGCCTGAGCGGGCAGCTGCCGTACATCGGGACCAGCCTGGTGCTGGGCGGGCCCACGGTGGCCCGAGCGCTCTCGCGCGCCATGCTGGGCCGGCCGCTCATCAACCTGGAGCTGCACGGCATCGACCTCGCCGACGCCGAGGCCGACGGGCTCGAGTGGCTGCTGCCGCACCAGCCGGACCTGCGCGCGCCGCTGGCGCAGAAAGAGGCCGCGCTGCGGGCGGCCATCCGAGAGGTGCGAGCCATGGGCTACCCGTGGGTGCGCCTCGACGACGCCGCCGACCAGTTCGCCGCGCGCACCTGAGGCCGCAGGCGCGTTCACATGCCGGGCGGGCGCTCTTCGTCGCGCATGCCGGGCGGGGGAAGCGCCTGCGTCCCGGTGTCCACGTCGGTGTGCTCGGACTCCGGGGCGAGGTGCTCGACGGGCTCATCCCGCGGATAGGCGGCGCCGCGGACGGGCGGCGGCGGCGGGGCCGCTGGACCCTCCACGTAGGTGCCGGCGGGGAAGTCCACGATCACGAAGTGATAGCCGTTGGCCCCCGCCTGCTGGCTCACCGTGGGGGTCACGTCGGCGCGCAGATCGAACACGAAGGCCAGGTCCCGCGAGCGACGCTCGATGCGGGCGCGCGTGACGGGCGTGTTGAAGAAGCGCGTCTCGAGCGGACGGCGCGTGTTGCGCACGTGCGTGCTGGTGCCACGCACCAAGAGCTCGAAGCGCCCCTCGGTGCGCACCAGCTCGGTCTGGGGCGGGTGGCTCACCTGCAGAAAGAAGCGCGAGCCGCCATCGGCCCGCATCTGGAACCCGGGCCACGTGATGAGGGTGCCTGCCTGCGAGCGCTGCACGGCGCCATGACGGGGGGGGTTGTGTTGGTTCTCCGGGGCCACGCCGGCGTACTCGCCCGTGGTGCGGGTGTCCCGCACCTCGATCCGAGGCTGGGCGAGGACGGGGGTCGCCAAGACGGCCAACGCACCCAGAACCAGTGACCAATCGTGCTTCACCCCATCAGGGTAGCGCATGCCTGCACCCTCCCGGCAAGTTCGCGACGAAGCGGGCAGGTTGCGCCCAGGATTGGCGCTATGCTGCGGCACCGTGTCTCCCATCACGCTGCGCGTCGCGCTGGCGGCGGTCTTCGCGTACGCCTCCATCTATCACGGGCTGCTGTATCGCGGCCGGGCGCGAGAGCAGGAGCACCTCTGGTTCGCCATCGTGTCCACCGGCTTCGGGGTGCTGGCGCTGTCGAACGCGATGATCCTGGGGGCTGACACACGCACCCTGGCGATGCTCGCCACCCAGATTGGGGGCGCCGCCGCCATCGTCATCATGGGCGGCTTCTACGAGTACAGCAGCGTGGTGCTGGGGCTCGACCCACGGCAGATGCGGCCGCGCCTGGCCTGGTACGTGGCCGGGCTGGTGCTGGTGGCCTTCGGCGCGTTCGTGTCGGCCACGCCGCTGCCGCGCCTCGTGGACCTCGCGGGTCCGCCAGCCCCCTACCCCCGCGTGTACATCACCGTGCCCGGCCAGCTGTACTTCACCCTCACGCTGGCCCTCGCGCTGCACGGCGTCACGCGGCTCGTGCGCGCGGCACGTACTCACCCCGAGCTGGTGCGCGTGGTGGTGGCCTGGTGCGCGACGTGGCTGGTCGCGTCCCACGACATGGCCACCCGGCTGATGGGCGTGCGCTCGTTCATGCTGACCGAGCTGCTGGGCGTGGCCACCATCGGCGCCATGACGGCGGCCGTGCTCGACCGCTTCGCGAGCGCAGAGAGCACGCTGCAGCACCGCACCGAGGAGCTGCACCGCAGCCACAGCGAGCTCCAGGGCATCCAGGAGCAGCTCGTGCAGCGTCAGCAGCTGGCCGCCGTGGGTGAGCTCTCGGCGGTCATCGCCCACGAGGTGCGCAACCCCATCGCCGTCATCAAGAACGCGGTGTCCGGGCTGCGGCGCGAGCGCACCCGCGACGAAGACCGGCTCACGCTGCTGGGCATCCTCGACGAAGAGACCGACCGCCTCAACCGGCTCATGCACGACCTGCTGGCCTACGCGCGGCCGGTGGTGCCGCAGTCCGAGCCCGTGGACCTCGTCGCGCTGCTGGAGCGGGCCGTAGAGCGCGCCTGCGCCGCGGTCGACGCCGACACGCGCTTCGACGTGACCATGGACGTGCACCCACAGGCCGCCACGGTGCAGGGCGACCCCAAGCTGCTGTTGCAGGCGCTCGCCAGCCTGGTGGAGAACGCGGCCCAGGCCATGCCCGACGGCGGCACCCTGCGGCTCGAGACACGCACGGCCACGCTGCGTGGTCAGTCTGCGGTGGAGGTGCACGTGGTGGACTCGGGCCATGGCATGGACACCGAGGTGGCTGTCCGCGCGAAGGAGCCCTTCTTCACCACGCGTCCGCGCGGCACAGGGCTGGGCCTCGCCATCGTGGAGCGCGTGGCGGCCAACCATGGAGGGCAGCTGCGCATCCAGAGCGAGGTGGGCAACGGCACGCGGGTGACGCTGGTGCTGCCGGCCGAGCGCGTGAGCGCCATTCCACTCCCACCGGGCGAGGGGCGCCGCAGCAGCCCGGGGGAGGCGCCCGCGTGAACCTCTACGCCTCACTCCCGCTGGGCTGGGCCGCCGTCCACGCTTTCATCGCGGCGTCCTACTTCTATTTGCTGATGCGAAGGCGCGGTGGGGACGAGTATCTCGGGTTCGCGCTGCTCAGCTCTTTCCTCGCCCTCTACGCGCTGGGCTGCCATCTGCTGGCGGCCGCGACGGACGAGGCCGAGCTGGGGGTCGCTTTGAACATGCGCCTCTACGCCATCGGTGGGGCCACCTCCGGGTTCGTGGCCTTCGCCCACCAGCTCATGGGTCGGCCGCGCGACCGCGTCGTCACGTTCGCGTGGGTGAGCTGTGTCGCTGGCATGGTGCTCACGCTGGGCGGCGTGTTCGTGGACCCCGCCGACAACGTGCCGTTCCGAGCCACGTGGGTGGCGGTCCCTCCAGGCATGGCGGTGGCAGCCTCGCCGCTGATCGTGCTCTGGGCGGCCACCACCGGCGCGTGCGGCCTGATCACCACGGCGCGCGCGCTCACCCGCCCGCCCGATGGCGCGGACCTGCGGTTGCTGGCGGTCGCGGGCTTCACCACGGTGCCGGCGTTCTTCCACGACGTGGCCATCAGCACGCTGCGCATTCGCAGCTTCACCCTCCTCGAGCACGCCTCGGCGTTCGGGACCGTGCTGGTCAGCTGGATGCTGCTGAAGCGCTTCCTGCACACCGGCGACGAGCTGGCCGCGCGTACCGGCGAGCTCAAGCGCACGTACGAAGAGCGTCAGCAGATTCAGGAGGAGCTGGTTCACCAAGAGCAGCTGGCCGCGGTGGGCGAGCTCTCCGCCATCATCGCCCACGAGGTGCGCAACCCGCTCGCCGTGCTCAAGAACGCGGTGGCGACGCTGCGAAGGACCAACCATCCGCCCGAGGTGCGGGCCACGCTGCTGAACATCCTGAACGACGAGTCGGACCGACTGAACCGGCTGGTGGGGGACCTGCTCGCCTACGCGCGGCCAGTGTCCGTGCAGGCGCAGGTCATCTCGCTGCGGTCACTGATCGAAGAGTCCCTCGACCGTGTGAGGCGCGCCACGCCGCGCAGCGAGCAGGTGCAGCTGGAGCTGGCCCTCGAGGCGCTCCCCGAGACGCTGGAGGGCGACCGCGACCTGCTCGAGCGCGTCTTCATCAATGTGTTCGAGAACGCGCTCCAGGCCATGCCGGGCGGCGGCTCGCTGGTGGTCTCGGGCGCCACCGAGAAGCTGGGCGACATCGCCGCCGTACGGGTGCGGGTGCGGGACTCCGGTGAGGGCATGGACACGCTCGTCCGCTCTCGTGCGAACGAGCCCTTCTTCACCACCAAGGCCTCGGGGACCGGCCTCGGCCTGGCCATCGTGAGCCGCATCGTGGGAGCGCACGGCGGCGCCATCGAGTACCTGAGCCGGCGCGGAGAGCTGGGCACCACCGTGAGCATCGTGCTGCCGCTGCGGCCCCCGGAGCGCGCGGCCCCCAGCGACGACACGGCGGGGACGTGAGTCCGGAGCCGTGCCCGCTCAGAGATCGAGGCCCAGCGACAGCATGAAACGACGCCCACGCTGGGGCATGGTGGTCGAGGCAAAGGGCGACACCGGCACCTGGTAGTCCCAGTCGAAGAGGTTGTAGACGCCCAGAGCGTATCGGATGCCGAGGTCATCCACGCTGCCGGAGACCACCACGTCGGCCAGCACGGCCCAGCCGGTGGTGTCGTTGGTCTCGAGGTCGATGCGGCGCGGAGCTTCCACGCTGAGCCGCAGCGCGCCGCGCAACAGCCGGTCGAGGATGGGAAAGATGGCGCGAGCGGAGGCGAAGAGGTACGGCGCGTTGGGGACGTCGCGGTTGGCGGTCGCGCCCTCCGACTCGGGCGGCTCCATGAAGCGCGCGGAGAGCACCCCGGCCTGCGCCGAGAACATCCAGCCGTCGCGCAGCTCACGCCGCACCTCAACGTCGCCCCCCACATTGAGCTGATCGGCGCCGCTGTTCGCGAAGTAGGTGAGCCCGAGCATCTCCGGATCGTTCGCGGCTGGTACCAGCAGGGTGTCGATGAAGTCCTGCGCGAACTGCGCGTGGCCGGAGAGCAGCAGCGACCACTCCTCGTCGAAGCGGTGCGTGTACTCGAGCTCGCCCGACCAGAGCGTCTCGGGGCGCAGCGGCTGTCCGCAGCAGGTGCTGGCCAGGGAGGTGCGCCCGCCGTCCTGGAAGATCTGTTCGTAGGTGCTGGGCGCACGGAAGGCACGCCCACCCAGGAGCTTCAGGGTGTCCTGCTCGCTGGGGCGCAAGATGATGGCGAGCCGAGGGTTGAACGACACGAAACTCTCGGAGGGCTCGGGCAGCAGCCAACCGTCCACGCGGCCACCGAGCGACACGCGCAGTGCGCGCACGGGCTCCCAGTCCGCCAAGAGGTAGCCCGCGACCGTGGTGAACTCGCGACGCTCGTCGAGGACCGTGTTGCGCGACCCGTCCAGGTTGTCGTCGGTGACCAGCATGGAGACCAACGGGTGGTGGATGGCCTCCGCGCCCGCCGTGAGGCGCAGCGAGGGCACCACCTGCGCCACCAGGCGCGCTTCTCCGCCGAGCCACACGCCGTGGTAGGTCTCTGCGTACGGCTGGTCGAACTCCGTCATGCTGGCCTCGTCCTCGCCGGCGTACAGGTAGTCGAGGTTGAAGTAGGTGTAGTTCACGTGGACGCGCGTGCGGAGCTCCACGTTCTCCGACAGGCGCGGCTCGAAGCGGACTTCCAGAAGGCCGCGGTGATCGTCGTAGTTGTTCTCGGGGCGGTTGAAGAGCGTGTCGAACGAGCCCGTGGGGATGGAGATGGTGCGCGCCGTGTAGAAGGCCTGCACGACCAGCGGACCCACCCACGCGCGCACCGATCCGGTCACGGCCTCGAAGCGCTCGATGCCCTCGGCGCGGTTGCGCTCGGTCTCGCCGTCGCCGTCCAGGTCGAACACCAAGAGCTCGTCGCGGCCCCCGGAGCGCGCCACCGCGACGGATCCCCGAACGCCGGCGCTCTCGCTCAGCCGTACGTTGAAGGCACCCCGCGCGCGGCCCACGTTGCCATCGGCGAGCGACAGCTCGAAGCGGGCGGAGGTGTCGAGCTCGTGCGTGAGCGGCACCATGTTGACCACACCCGAGACGGCGCCGGTTCCGTAGAGCACCGAGCCCGCGCCGCGCACGATCTCGATGCGCTCCACGTCGCCGAGGTCCACGCGGCCGTCGTAGCCGATGAACGCCTGCTGGAGGATGTTCTCGTTCATCGTGGCGCCGTCGCTCAGGATCAGCAGGCGGTTGTTGTAGTCGTTCGGCTGTCCCAGCCCGCGCACGGCCGCATTGGAGTAGATGCTGTCCGACGTGAGCGCGAAGCCGCGCTGACCGCGCAGCGCCTCGGCCAGCGTGGGGTAGCGGAAGGCTTCGATCTCCGCCGCCGAGATGACGGACACGGAGGCCGGCGCGTCCTCGATGCTCTCCACCTCGCGGGAGGCCGCGCTCACCTCGCGCAGCGTGCGCATGCGGACACTGGTGAGCTCCACCTGCCGGTCGGTGGTCACCACCACCACGGCTTCTTCGGGCTCGTAGCCGCGCGCGCTCACCCGCACCGTGCGCTCGCCCACGGCGATGCCCGAGGCCACCACGGGGGTGAAGCCCACGGTCACGCCATCGATCTGCACCAGGGCACCTTCGACGTCGGAGCGGACCACGACGGATCCGGTCTCGGCCGTTAGCGAGACATCGGTGCGCGTGGTGGCTCCTTCGTTGATGGTGACGGCCCGCACCAGCGGCTCGTAGCCGGCCGCCGCCACGTGGATGACGTGCTGCCCAGGGGGAACGGGCAGCGAGCAGGGCAACGTGCAGAGGGCCGCGCCCTCTTCGCCATCCAGGCGCAGCTCGGCGCCCGGGGCGCCGGCGACCGACAGCGTCCCCACGATGCGCGTGAGGTCCAGGCGCACGCTGACGCGCTGGCCCACGGTGACGCGCACGGGCTCGCTGGTCGCATCATGGTGACCAGCCAGGCGCGCGAGGATGCGGTACGTCCCGGCCGGAAGGGCGATGGTGCGGGGCGCGGCGCCCACCGAGCCGAGATCGATGCGGTCCACGAACACCGTGGCGCCCGAAGGTGTGGAGTCCACGTCGATGAGCGCCACACGGGCGCCCAGCTCCGTGAGCGACGCCTCGATGCGCGTGCGCGCCTCCGCGTCGGTCTCGGCCGCGAGCGCCGAGGCGTAGTAGCGGTACGCCTCCGGGAACATCTCGAGCCGCTGGTAGGCCCGCGCGATGTTGAACACCACGTTGTGGTTGGGCACCAGCCGATTGGACGCGAGGTAGTGCTCGAGCGCGGCGCTGAAGTCGCCGGCCCGGTAGGCCTCGTTGCCCAGCCGGAAGTGGAGATCGGCCTCGTCGGCCGTGCCATCGGCGCTGGCCCGCAGTGGTTCCAAGGCTTGGATGAGCAGCGCCGCGGTCAGCACCATCGTGAGCAGGGCGAACACGGCCGCGCCGCGCACCGAGGCGCAGCGTGAGTGGCTTCTGGATGACATCTCTACCTCGAGTCTCGAAGGTCGTTGTCCGCGGGGCGCCGGGGCGGCGGATCGTTGGCGGGAGAGGCGTTGGCACCCCCCATGGTCGATGCGTGGCGACGCGCGCGGCTCAGCTCCACCCGCGCCGGGGGCGCTTGCGTGGTGAAGGTGAGGCGCTCGGACTCGTAGCCCGGAGCCGCGACCACCAGCGTGTGCAGCCGTCCATCGAGCACCAGCGCGTGGTCGAGCGACCCCTGCCCCACGGTGACCCCGTCCAGCTCGAGGGTGGCGTCCGAGGGGAACGCGACGACCACGATGCGCGTCAGGCTGGGGCTCACGACGGCGCCTGGGCTCCCGGGCTGGACCGGCGGCAGCTGGGCGCCCGCGGTGGCAGCACCCGCGCCGGGCGGTACTGCCTGCACTCCGGTGGCGGCCAGCACGGCACCGCGCGGGGGCGCGGAAGGACCGTTCTCGGGTGAGCGCGCAAAGAGGGCCCAGCCACCCACACCCAGCGCCACCGCGAGCACGAGCCCCAGCAAAACCAGCCGCGACGCACGCGAGTTCTGCTGCTCGGGAGGGAGAAACGTGACGCCCTCCGTGGGTGGGGCGAGCGAACCGAGCGGGTTCCGGTTCACCACGGTGGGTGTCGGCGTGCCTGCGGGTGAGGGCGCTGGCGGGTAGTCCGTGACGGCCGCGGCATCCACCACGCGCCGGCGCTTCGTGGACTGATACGTAAAGTCCCCCGTGATCTCCGAAGCCGCCGGGCGCTCTTCCCCGGGCCGCCACTCGCCGGAGTCCTGGTTGGCCAGCACCCGGTAGTCGCGGGCCGCGCGTGGTGTGGCGAAAGGAAGCAAGTAGCTGGTGAGCTCCGCCAGGTCCGCGTACCGGTCGCTCGGGTTCGGGGAGAGCGCACGCAGCAGGATGGTGTCCAGCGACGCGGGCAGATCCAGGACGTACGCCGAGGGAGGCGTCTGCACGCCGCGCGACACCTCGTGCAGGAGCGCCACCACGTTCTCACTGCTGAAGGGCAGCTCCCCCGTGATGCACTCGTAGACCACCAGCGCGAAGGTGTACTGGTCGGCACGCGCGTCCACGGCGGCGGTGCCGAGGGCCTGCTCGGGCGCCATGTAGTGCGGGGTGCCCAGCACCGACGAGATGGCCGTGTTGCTGGGGATGCCCGCCGTGGTCAGCTTCGAGACGCCGAAGTCCAGCAGCTTGGGCACGGCCTTTCCGTTCGCCGTGCGCGCGATGAAGATGTTGTCCGGCTTGAGGTCGCGGTGCACCACACCCCGCCGGTGCGCTTCGGAGAGCGCCGCCGCGATGGGGAGCAGGATGTCCAGCGAGCGAGGGACGCTCAGGCGCTTGCTGCCTTCGATCACCTCGGTGAGCGTCTCGCCCACCAGCAGCTCCATGACCAGGTAGGGGATGCCCCCGTCCTCCCCCACGTCGGTCACGTCCACCACGTGAGGGTGCTGGATGCGCGACGCGGCCTCGCCCTCTCGCAGGAAGCGGGCCCGCAGGTCGTCGTTCCCCGCGACCTCCGGCAGGAGCACCTTGATGGCCACGGTCTTCTTCAGCCCCCGGTGCACCGCCTCGTACACCTCGGCCATGCCGCCGGAACCGATCCGGCGCACCAGCTCATAGCGACCGAGGCTGGTGCCACTGCGCGCGCCCAGGTTGCGGGAGAGGCGATCGGAAGCGCGATCCGCGTCGGTAAGGTTGGTCATGGGTCAGCCTGTCGTCACCTGGGACATTAGTGTCCCTAATTGGGTACAGGGAATATACGGAAAACCGACCGGGGCGCAAGGATATGTGGACCGCAGTGCCACTTTTTCTCCTGCGCGGTCGGAATTGAAGAACCCCATACGCTCTACAGCGGATGGGGTTGCTCCGTCGTGATGTGACCCTCGTGGGGTTAGTTGGCGTATCCCAAGGCTCGCAGCTGACCCTGGATCTCGTCGTCCATGACCGCGTCGCTGGCCTCTAGCTGGGTGCCACGCCCCTGTTGGGAGCCCGTCCAGTTCCCACGGTCCGTCGAGCCCAGGAACTGCGAGAGCATCACCCGGCAGAAGCGCTGTGCCACCGGGCTGGCCCCGGCCGGCAGCTGCTGCCGCTCCCGCGGGTCCTGCTGCAGGTCGAACAGCGTGGAGGTCAGGTTGCCGCGCACGATGAACTTCCAGCGGCTGGTGGTGATGACCCGGCGCTCGTCCTGGAAGTCGCTGAAGGCCACGCGCGGCCCGGGCGCGTTCACGCCCAGCATCATGTTCGCGAGGCTGTACCCCTCCTGCGTGCCCATGGCGGGCACCCCGAGGAATTCGGTGACGGTGGCCGGGATGTTCAGCGTGCTGACCGCGTGCGGGATGCGCACGTTCGCGGGGATGCGGCCCGGGAGGCGGAACATGAGGGGCACGTGCAGGAGCTCCTGGTACACCGAGTGGCCATGACCATAGGACCCGTGGTCGTTGAACTCCTCGCCGTGGTCGGAGACCACCACCACCAGCGTGTCCTCGGTGAGCCCCAGCTCCTCCAGCTTCGCCAGGAAGCGCCCGAAGAAGTGGTCGTGCTGCGTGATCTCGCCGTCGTGCAGGGCGTCGAGGCGGCGTCGGTCGCTCTCGTCGAAGACCACCGTGGGCGGGTTGCGCTTGGCCCCCACCAGGAGGTCCGGCGTCATGCGCGGCTGCACCTGCCCAGCGTAGTCCGTGCGCGCGTCGTAGCGACGCAGGTACTCGGCGGGCGGGTCGTACGGCACGTGCGGATCGATGGTCTGGATGTAGGTGAAGAACCGCTCGCCGCGGTTGGCCTCGATCCAGGTGGCGGCCTCGGCGAAGACGTTCTCGGCCTCGGTGCTCTTCCCCTCGCGAATGTAGTTGGTGTAGTGGTCCCAGCCCTGGTTGAAGCCGAAGCGGTCCGACACGTAGCCGTTGGCGATGAAGCTGGCGGTGCGGAACCCCTGCTCCTTGAGGTGCTCGCTCAGCAGCACCGCGCTCGGCGGCAGCGACGACGACTCGGTCTTCTGCCGGTGGGTCATGGGGTAGAGGCCCGTCAGCACGGACGCCACGGAGGGCTTCGTCCAGTTCTCCGGAGACTGCGCCAGCTCGAACACGGCGCCGGCCTGGGCGAGCGCATCGATGGTGGGCGCCTCCACACGGCTGCGGGGGTTGAACGGGCGCAGCTTGTCGGCGCGCAGCGTGTCGATCAACAGCACCACCACGTTGCGGGCGGGCTCGATGGTGGGGCGGTCGACGTGCGGCACCAGGATGCGCGGCACGCTCCAGGCCACTCGGCCTGCACCCGCGCTCTCCGACGCCAGCTCGAGGCGCACCACCTGCCCCGCGAACGCGGCGAGGTCCACCACCTGGTCGTTCCACTCGCCGTTGGCGCTGCCCGCGAAGACCTCTTGGCGCGTGCCGGCGTCGCCGGTGACGTAGACCTTCACGGCGGCGTCGCCCTGCCCGTCCAAGCCCACGCCAAAGCCCAGCTTGCCGTTCGCGGGGACCTGCACGTGGTAGCGCAGGTTCATGGGCCGCCGCGCGACCACCGCCTGCCGCTCCGTGCCGTCGAGCGACACGGTGGCCACCAGCGACTCGAACGCCGGCGCGTCGAACTCGCCGGCGGGGAACGTACCGTGCACGAGGCGCACCGACTCGATGGCCGCCGACACCTCTTGGCCGCCCACCTGGGTGCTGCCGCCGAAGACGAACTGGAGGTTGTTCTCACCGACCGTCAGCTTGGCGCCCGGCAGCGTGACGTCGTAGTCGCCGAACTCGCCCTGGCGCACGGTCAGGGACTGGATGGCCTCGCCGTTCAGGTACGGCGTCATGCGCTCGGTGCCGTGCGCGCGCAGGCGCAGGCGCAGGGTGTGGTCACCAGCCTGGTCGACGGGGAAGTAGAAGCGTGAGCGCGTCCCCACCAGCGTGAAGGTGACGTCGCCCTCGGACGAGCGCGCGCCCCACCCCGAGCGCCAGTCACCCACGCTGTACTTGGCCTGTGCCGGGGTGCCGAAGTCCACGTAGAGCCCGTGGTGGTACACGTCTGCCAGGTGCACCAGCTCGATCAGGTCGAGCTGCGTGTCGAGGTCTTCGAAGGCCTCCGAGACAGGGGCCTCTGCGCCTTCCGCGCCCTCTTCGCCTCCGCCGCAGTTGCAGCCGACGGCGCCGAGCGCGAGGGTCATGAGACCGAGGGCGATGAGTGTGGTGGTCCGCTTTGCCATTCGCTGGGGTTCTCCTTGTCGCCGTGGCGGCCGCTGAACGAACGTATCGTCTGCTCAGATGAGCGGCTGTGCGCGCGTGCAGCGAGAGCTGCGGCCTAGCACGCGTTCACGGAGGGGGTCAAAAAAAGGGGCCACTTGACGATGCCGAGCCCCGACGGGTAGGAACCCGACGTGTTCTTGACCCCGCTGACCCCAACGCCCGAGGCCGCCCTCCGGGACGTGCACGCCACCCGAGCCGAGTTTCGTGTGGCCGCCGCGCGGGCGCTGGGCATGGTGGACGACTCCCACGCCGACGGGGCGCGAGCAGGCTTGAGGCAGCTGCTGGGCGACGTGGATGCGCGGGTGCGCCTCGAAGCGCTGAGGGCGCTGCGCCAACTGGTCGACGTGAGCCTGCTGCCCGACGCCATGGCCCAGCTGGGAGACCCGGTGCCCGCCGTGCGAGCCGCCGCGCTGCTCACGGCCGAGGCTCTGGGCTGCGACGAAGCCGCGCTCGTGGCCTGCGTCACCCCGCCCGATCCGCCGCTCCAGATCGCGGCGCTCGAGGCGCTGGTGGCGCGTGCCGGCGACGGGCCAGCGTCCGCGGGGCCCTACCGGTCACTCACCTCGGGCTCTCCGGCGCTGGATGCGGCCACCCTGCACGCCCTCGCCGACGAGAGCGAGGAGGTGCGCGCCACGGCGGCGGCGGCCCTCGCGGCGCTGGGCGCTCGGCACCACCTGGACGCCCTCGCCGGCCGGCTGACCGACACGCCCCGCGTGCGCTCGAGCGTGGCCCTCGCCTTGGCGGACTTGGGAGACTCCCGCGGTGTGCCCGCCCTGATCGAGGATCTCACGCGAGGCTCCTTCGAGGCGGCCGAAGCGCTGGGGACACTCGGCGTGGAGGCGGCCCGCGAGCCACTGGCGGCCACGGCGGCGAGGCTGTTCACGCCGCTGCTCACCAAGGCGGCGGCCGGTGCCGCGCTCATCCGGCTGGGCGACCCGCGTGGCGAAGACGCCCTGCGCTCCGTCTTGCGAGCCTTCCGCCCGGACGGCAGGCCCTACGCGGTGGTGCAGGTCATGCAGCTGAAGCTCGCCGCCCTGCGCCCCGAACTGGAGGAGCTGCTGGTGCGCCCACGCGGCGTGGACAAGGTGCTGCTGCGCGACGCGCTCGCGGCGCTCGGCGCCGGGAGTCCCGCCTGAGCCTGTTCGACACGCACTGCCACCTCGACGACAAGCGCTTCGTGGACGACTTCGAGGGCGTGCTGGCGCGCGCCCGCGCGGCTGGGGTCACGCGCATCGCCACCATCGGGTGCTGCAATTCGGTGGAGACGGTGCCCCGCGCGCTCAACGTGGCCCGCGCGCATGCCGACTGGGTGGTGGCCACCTCGGGTGTGCACCCTCACGACGCGGCCCACTGGAGCCCGGAGCTGGCCCAGGCGATCGTGGAAGTGGCCGCCGACCCCCTGATCGTCGCCATCGGTGAGGCCGGCCTCGACTACCACTACGACAACTCGCCGCGGGTGGCGCAGCAGCAGGCCTTCCGCGACCAGATCGCGCTCGCCAAGCAAGTGAAGAAGCCGCTGGTGGTGCACACCCGCTCCGCCCCGGAAGACACGTTGGCCATCTTGCGCGAGGAGCAGGCACGCGACGTGGGCGGCATCATCCACTGCTTCAGCGAGACCCCCGACTTCGCCCGCGCCGCTCTGGACATGGGCTTTGTGTCGAGTTTCAGCGGGATCGTGACGTTCAAGAACGCGGTGGACGTCCGGGAGGCCGCGCGGCTCCAGCCGCTCGACGCGCTGCTCATCGAGACGGACGCGCCCTACCTGGCGCCCATCCCCTTCCGGGGGCGCCGAAACGAACCCGCCTACGTGGCCCATACCGCGGACTGCATCGCCGCGCTGCGCGGCATCGACCCCGCCGAGGTGCGTGAGCGATCGTTCGAGAACGCGCTCCGGGTCTTCGGCTTGCCCGCTGGCCAGGCCTGATCGTAGAAAAGTGACCCTACCGGCTTGACCCGGCACCCCGTGCACGTATCCTTCGCACCCTTTTCCAGACCCTCCTGTGTGGTCCTGCCGCGGCGACTTCGACCTGGCGGAATGCCCCCAAAACAAACTTCGCGATCATGAATACGAACTTTGGTCTCATCGGCAAGAAGCTTGGAAACACCCAGATTTTCCAAGAAGACGGCGAAGTCGCCCGCGTCACCGTCATCCAAACCGGCCCCTGCGTCGTGGTTGGCAAGCGGACCGCGGCCAAGGACGGCTACTCGGCCCTCCAGCTGGGCTTCGGCACCAAGCGCAAGAAGCTGGTGAACAAGCCGCAGCTCGCGGTCTACGAGAAGCTGGGCGTGGAGCCCCCGTCGGTGGTGCGTGAGTTCCGCGTCACCGCGGACGTCGCGGACAAGTACGAGGTCGGCCAGAGCCTCAAGCCGTCCGACGTGTTCACGGTCGGCCAGTTCATCGACGTGTCGGCCACCAGCAAGGGCCGCGGCTTCGGTGGTGTCATGAAGCGCCACAACTTCTCGGGCGCCGGCACCGTCGGTCACGGTACGCACGAGTACAAGCGTCACGGTGGCTCCATCGGCATGAACATGACCCCGGGCCACACGCTCAAGGGTCAGCGCATGCCCGGCCAGTTCGGCAACAAGACCGTCACCAACCTCAACCTCAAGGTTGCCAAGGTGATGGACGAAGAGGGCGTCGTGCTCGTCGAGGGCGGCGTCCCCGGCTCGCGCAACGGCGTCGTCGAGGTCCGCGCGGCCGTCAAGAAGAACGCGCAGCCGCGCACCTGAGCACAGCTTGTCTGGTCGACGCCGCAGTGGCCCCACCGGCAACGGTGGAGGCGGAGGAGGCGGAAACCGACGAGTCCAGGACAGCTATGGCCGTCGTGCGAAAGCCGACGGCTTTCCTGCGCGCTCGGTCTACAAGCTGGAGGAGATCGACCAGAAAGTGCGGCTCTTCCGGCGTGGCCAGAGGGTGCTGGATCTGGGCGCCGCGCCCGGCTCCTGGACCATGTACGCCGCCACCCGCGTGGGTCTCGAGGGGCGTGTGTTCGGCATCGACATCCAGCCGCACCGCGCCGCCCTGCCCACCAACGCCCGCATCGAGGTCCTGGACGTGCACGCGCTGCAGCTGGACACGCTGGGCGCGTTCGACGTGGTGATCAGCGACATGGCGCCCAACACCACGGGCGCACGAGAGACGGACATGTACCGCAGCTACGAGCTGTTCATGACCGCGCTCGACGTGGCGGATCGCGTGCTGGTGCCGGGGGGGCACTTCACCGGCAAGATCTTCCAGGGCAAGGATTTCCCGGACGCACAGAAGGCCGTGCGCGAGCGCTACACCGAGACCAAGGTGGTGCGGCCCAAGGCCACGCGCGACGAGAGCTACGAGGTCTTCCTGGTGGGCCTCAAGAAGCGTGCGCCGGTGCAGGCCGCCGAGGCCACCCCCGCGCCTGCCGAGACCGCGCCCGTGGGGTCGTCCCGGCCCACGGGTGGCGACGAACCCTCAGCGTGAGGGGCGCCGGCCGCTCGGGCGTGGCGCCGGCGGCTCGGGATGCTCTGCGAGCCACGTGCGCACGCTGCTGGCTCGCTCACTGTCCGCCTCGAGCGCCAGCATGCGCGTGAAGGCTGCGCGCGCGGCCGGCACGTCGTCGCGCTCCACCGCCACGCGTCCCAGCAGGAAGTGCAGCGTGGCGTCGTCCGGGTGCTGAGTGATCGCCTGCTCGAGCGTGGCGCGGGCGCCGGCGTTGTCGGACCGGCCCAGCTTGGCCAGCGCGAGCTCAGCGGCCAGCGTGGGCGTCACCGTGTCGTCGTTGGCGGCGATCGCGTCGGTGATGGCGCGCTCGGCTCCCTCGAAGTCGGAGAGCTGGCGCAGCGCCGAGCCAATCTCCAGCAATGTTCCTGCGTCACCCTGCGCCAGCGCGCGCGCGCGCTGCAGCTCCGTGCGGGCGTTGGTGGCGTCGCCCGTCTCCGCCAACAGGAGGCCCAGGCTCACGCGCGGGTAGGCGTCGTCGGGTGAGAGGCGCGCCGCACGCCGGTACGCATCGAGCGCACCCGCGTGGTCGCCCATGTCTTCGAGCGCCAGGCCCAGGTTGAGGGTGGCCTCCGCGTAGCTCGGGCGCAGCGCCACCGCACGGCGCAAGAGCGAGGCGGCCTCCTCGGCGCGCTCGCTGTCACGCAGCAGGAGACCCAGGTTGTTGAGCGCCTCGGGAAAGTCTGCGTCCAGCGCGAGGGTCTCGCGGTAGGCGCGCTCGGCGCCTTCGAAGTCTTCACCCAGCTCCAACACCAGGCCCAGGTCCAGGTGTGCCCGCGCGTCGCTCGGGTCCTCGGCGATGGCGGCCTCGAAGTCGGCACGGGCGCCGGCGAGGTCGCCCTCCACCAGTTTGGCCTCACCGGCCCGAACGCGCTCGCTCGCGGGGTGGCGCTCGGCGCCCTCCTCGTCGAACTCTACGTCGTCCTGCAGGCGGGAGTGCACGCTCTGCGTGGCGCCGCCTCCGCCGCAGCCGGCCGATGCGCTCACGAACGCGAGGGCCAAGAGCCCCGCGAAGAAGCGCTGGGAGCGCGCGAGGCGCCGGGTCACGAGGTGGGTGATCACTTGGCTGCCCCCTGCTCCACGTGGAACGCCACCACCGCGCTGCGGAGCGCATCGCGCAGGGCGAAGACCTCTTCCCGCTCGCTCACCTTCGACCCGTCGGGCCGCTGCACGTAGAACACGTCGGCCACGCGCTCGCCCTCGGTGTTCACCTTGGACAGCACGATGTCGAGCTTGCGGTCGGCGAAGACGCGCGCGATGACCGACAGAAGGCCGGGGCGGTCGCGCGTGAAGACGTCCACCACGGTGCACGTGGACGAGACCTCGTTGTCCACCGAGACCTCGGTGGGCGCCTCGGGCACCTGCCGCGTGGCCCACTCGGGGGTCTTGGGTGGCCGCGAGATCAGCTCCTTGGCGCTGACGCGGTTGGCGAGGCGCTCGCGGATGTCGTGCGTCACCCGCGCTGCGATGTCGGTGGGCACGCTGCCCGCACCCGCACGGCGCACCAGGAACGTGTCGAAGGCACGGCGCCCCTCGGGCATGTCGCGCGCGTAGACCTCGGCGCCCACGACGCTGAGGCGGTTGGCCGCGAGCACCGCCGCCACGTCCGCGAGCAAGCCAGGGCGGTCGTCGGTGGTGACGACCAACTCGAACACGTCGTCACCAGGGCCCGGCCCCATGCGCACGGCCACGTCCTGCGCGGCGAGGGCGATGGCGAAGCGCGCGTGACCCACGATGCTCTCCACGTTGTTCGCCAGCAGGTACCGCTCGGGCATCTGGCTGATGAAGGCCTCGAGCGCCGCGCGGTCTGCCTCGCTGGCCTCGCCGAACGCACGCCGCACTTCGTCGGCGATACCGGCCACGCGCTGGCTCGGGTCGTCGCCCTCTTCGAAGTAGTGCATGAGCGCGACGTACAGCTCTTCGAGCATGCGCGCCTTCCACGCCGTCATGGCCGACGTGTTGATGGTGGCCAGCACGCACACGGTCATGACGTAGAGGTCGCTCAGGCCCTCGTGGCTGCCCACGGACTTCGCCACCTCGGCCAGCGTCTCGCGGTCGCGAACGTCGCGCTGCGTGGCCATGCGGTAGAAGTTCCAGTGCTCACGGATGAGGAACCCCACGCGGTCGGCGTCGGCTTCGCTGAGCCCGAACCGCCGCGCTACGTCCATGGCCATCTGCGCGCCACGTGCTTGCTGCCCGCGGCCGTAGGCGCGGCCCAGGTGGTGCAGCAGCAGGGCCAGGAAGATGGGCAGACGCCGCGGCGCCACCGCCGCCAAGCGCGACGCCATGCCCAGCTGGTCGGTGTGGTCACCGCGGATGAGGGTGCGGAACTTCTCGGCCGCGAGGATGGAGTGAATGTCCACCGTGTAGACGTGGTAGGCGTCGTGCATCACGCGCCCCACCAGCGGCCCGAACTCGGGGACCATGGCCGTGATCAAGCCCACCTCGTGGAGCTCGGTCAGCGCGCCTCCGCGGAAGGGCGCGTCGCCCACGTGCTTCAGGATCTCCACGAACAGTTGGGTGGCCTCTTCCGAGCGCTTGAGGCGCTCACGCCACAGCTTGCTGGCGGCCGCCCGCGCGATGACGTCACGCGTTTGCGGGTGCGGTGTGAGCTGATGACGCAGGGCGCGCCGGTAGAGGCGCAACGCCAGCGCCGGGTCCTCGGTGAGCGCATCCGGGCGCTCGAGGTCCACGCGCGTGCCCACCTGCACCGTGCCGTCGCCGAACACCCGGATGCCGCGGGGGTGCGAGCTCTCACGCACGGCCCGCGCCCGGTCCAGCATGCGCTCGGTGGTCTGCGCCACCACCCGCGCGTGGCGGTAGTAGGCCTGCATGAACTGCTCGACGGCGAGGGAGATGCCGTCCACGAAGCCGAGCTGCTCCGCGATCTCTTCTTGGTCCGCGAACGTGAGGCGGTCTTGCTGGCGCCCAGCGCGCAGGTGCAAGAGGTTGCGGGTGCGCCAGAGCATCTCGCGCGCCGCGTCCAGGCGCTCGACCTCACGCTCCACCAGCGCGCCGCACGTGACGTACTCCTGAACGGTGCGCACCCCGTGACGAGCACGAATGGTCCACTCGGCCACGTCCAGGTCGCGCAGCCCGCCACGCCCCTGCTTGACCTCGGGCTCCAGCAGGAAGAGCGAGTCACCGAAGCGGCGATGACGCGACTCGGTGTCTTCGGTGAGCGCGTCCAGGAAGCGGTCCAGGTTGGACTCGAAGACCTCCACCTGCCCGCGCCGGTGCAGCTCTTCCACGATGGGGCGGTCACCCGCCACGCAGCGCAGGTCGAGCAGCGTGGTGGAGGTGCGGATGTCCTCCTGCGCCAGCTTGAGCGTCTCATCCACGCCACGGACCGCGTGACCGATGTCCACGCCGAGGTCCCACAACGGATAGAGCAGGCCCTCGGACACGCGCCGCACGTACGGCTCGGTGGGGTCGTCGCACAAGAAGAGGACATCCACGTCGCTGTGGAGCCCGAGCGTGCTGCGCCCGTAGCCGCCCACCGCTACGAGCGACAGCCGCCCGCTGGGCTTGACCTCGGCGCGTGCCGCCGCGTCCGCCGCGCAGAACAGCGCGTTCAGCAGACCATCGATGGCGCGTGCGTGCTGGCGAGCGCCTTCCACACCCGGTGTGCCCTGCCGCACCGCAGCTTCGAACCGCGCGCGATAGGCCTTGAGGTAGCCGCCACAGGTGGTGCCGAGCATGGGCGCGAAGCGGCTGAGATCCAACGCGGGTGAGGGCGATACTTCGCGCACGATGGCGGAGTATGTGAACCCCACCTCGCCACCGCAAGCAGCGGGCTCAGGCGGCGTGATCGATCCGCCGGGGCGCGGCAGGGGTCGCGGCGGGCACGGACGCGCTGGCGCGTCCTGTCGGGACTCCCTGGAAAACGGCACTGCGCTGCGCTCCGTTTGTTTTCCGGGTCCCCCCACGCCCCAAGGGCGTGAGGACGGGGAAGTCGTCGTCCTCGCGGCCGAGGCATCCCAGCTGGCGTCGTTGCTCCTCGGTCACATACCTCTCGGTATGCTCCTCTCGCCTAGCCATCCGGGCCCTCGACCGCGATCACCGATCGACTTCCCCGTCCCCACGCCCTTGCTGACCCCTGCCCCGCCCCGGCGGCGGCTGACGTCTTGGGCGCGGGTGAGTGCGCGTGCGTCGGAGAGGGTCCACCGGGCGTGTGGGAGGCTCGGCTGAGCTCGATGTAGGCGCGGCTGAGTTCGTGGGGCTCAGCAGGTCTCCGCCGAGCGCGACGGGTGCACCGAACCCGGCGGACACACCCGACTCGGCGCGACTACACTCCGCTCATCCGAGCCCACCCCGATGCCACGAGCGGAAGGGCCGCGGCGCCCGCCGCAGCCCGCCCGCGGGGTCCAGTCGCGCCCGATGCGCTCGGTGGCGCACCGTCCAAACGGGCGCGGGGGGCCGGGGCGGGGCGGGCCTCAGCAAGGGCGTGGGGGGGACCCCCGAAAGCAAACGCAGCGCAGCGAAGTGCCGCTTTTAGGGAGGACCCGACAGGACGCGCCAGCGCGTCCGTGCCCGCCGCGAGGCCCGCCCCGCCCCGGCCCCTCACGATCACCCAAGCGAACGTCGCGCCACGTCGCGCCCAAGGTGCGTCAGGACCCCGTGACGTACCGCGCGATCCCCGCCGCGATCCCCTCCGCGAGAGCCTGCCTGTAACGCGCCGTGCCCAGCGCCGCGGCCTCTTCGGGCTTGCTGAGGAACGAGGCCTCGAGCAGCACGGCGGGCATGCGCGCGCCCACCAGCACGTGGAACATGGCGCTGCGCACGCCGCGGTCCGGGAGGCGTGGCAGGACGCGGCGGCCACCGGCGAGGGTGCCGCGGTGGATGCTCTCGGCCAGCTCGCGCGAGAGCGCCACCTGCTCCTGCCGATGGAGCCCCGCGAGGAGCCGCTGGAGATCCGTGACGTCCCGCGTGGAGGTGCCGTTCTCGCGCGCGGCCAGGCGGTTGGCCTGCCGCTGGTTGGTGGTGTCGAGCACGAAGGTGGTCACCCCGCCGTGCTCCACCGGCTCTTCCGCCGCGTTGAGGTGAACCGACACGAAGAGGTCCGCGCCGACCGCGTTCGCCATGGCCGTGCGTTCCTCGAGCGACAGCGTGACGTCGGCCTGGCGGGTCAGCAGCACCCGCACTCCGGGGAGCGCCCGCCGAAGCAGGATGGCCACACGGGTGGAGATGTCGAGCGCGAGCCGGCTCTCGCGCAGGCCGCCCGCCGTGGCGCCGCGCTCGGTGCCACCGTGACCGGGGTCGAGCACGATCACGCGCGTGGGGTGCGGCGCCCCCTCTGGCAGCTGGGGCTGGACCGAGCGCGCCACGCTGTCGCGCGACTCGATGTCCACCACCAAGCGATAGGGCTCGGGAAAAGCGAACACGCGATGGCGTGCGCCGGGTGCGAGCTCGAAGATGACGCGCGCCCCGCCGCCCGCACTGGTCATGCGCCGCACCTGGGTGAGGCCGCCCGAGTCGACCCGCCACACTTCGCCCAGGGCCGGGGGAACCGTCGCGTCGCGGACGTCGATCCAAACGCGCGCGGGCTCGCCCGCGGCTTCTCGCGACTGACCCACCTCGTAGACCGGCTGTCCATCGAAGCGCAGCACGGCGCGGGCTCCGAGCGCGCCGCCCGAGTAGACGGCCACGTCCGTCATGGTGACGGGACCGGCGGGGGTCACCGCGGCGTCGCCCGCAGGGGCCGGCAGCCCTGCGTCCGCGTCGGCAGCCGACAGCGCCTGGGACGAGCCTTCGAGCGACCCCGCAGTGCGGCGGGCTTGGCGCACGCAGTCGAGCAACCGCAGCTGGCCGGGCGCATCGGCCCCCACGGCGTCGGGGCGATCATCGCGAACGCGGAAGCGCTCGGCGAGGTCTGTGGCCACACGCTGCGCGGCGTCCACGTCCTGCGCGTCGATGGACTCGAGCCGCACGAGCTCGAGGCCCGCCTCGCACAGCTCCGCTTCGAAGGTCCAAGATGGCTCGGCGGGAAGTGGGAGGGACATCGCCGCCGTGAGCCGCTCGCGGGCCAACGCGAGGTCCGACGCTGCGCCGGTCTCGAGAGCGAGCCAGCGCGCCAGGCGCCCCCCCGCGCGAGCGAGCTGTGCCCGAGCCAGTGCGTCCGTCGCGGCGGCCTGCTCGGCGTCGACCGCCACCAGCTCTTCACGCAGGCGCTCCTCGGACCAGCTCCCTGCTCCAGCAAGGCGCCCCTCGAGGGCGTGCTCCGCCGGGCGAGCTTCGGCCTCCTCCGCGTCCCCTCCGCCACTGCACGCAGCCAGCCCGAGCAGAGTCAGCGTCAGCCACCGCGCCGCTCGCCAAGCCTCCCGCACCCTGGTACGTTCCGCCCTGCACGCGGCGCAGCAGCCTGCGACTTCCCTCAAACGCTCACCTCAGGTAGCCGTTGTCCCAGTCCCCGTTGTTCCAAGACCGACCGAGCGGGCGCACCTACCGTGACGCCCCCGAGATGGTGAACGACTACCTGCGCCGCTTCGGCGATCAGGTGGGCATCGCCATCGCGCCGCTCGACCGCGACGGATACACCGAGGTGCAGCGTGGGTCGGCCACGGTGGGCATCAACGTGCTCGTCGAGCATGGGACTCTGTTGCTCCTGTCGCGCATCATGGACGTGCCCCGAGAGGGCCGCGAGGAATTTTATCGCCGCCTCTTGGAGCTCAACTTCCTCGTGACGAGCGATGGCGCATTTGCGATCGACAAGGACCGCGACGCACTGTATCTGAGGGCGCTGCGGCGCCTGGGTGGCCTCGACTTCGAGGAGTTCGAGGACCTGGTCACCACCGTGGCAGCGGTGGCGGACGAGTGGGACGACCGGCTGGCGGAGCTCTTCCCCGGCACCGACTGAGAGACGCGGCAAACACTGGTCCGCGGGAGACACGAGTGGCGAAGAAGAAGAAACGAAGCAAGGACGGCACGGACGGCAAGGCGAGCGGCTCGAAGGAGTCCGTGACCGACTCGTCGAGCGAGATGGACTCGGTGGAAGCGCCGTCCGCCGAGCCGAAGGGCGCCGAATCCGTCAACCCTGCCCCCGCCGAAGCCTCGCGCGAGGCCAGCAAGGCCCCCGCGCCAGGCGGCCCGGTGGACTTCGACGCCGCCGCGCGCGACCGCTTCGCAAGCTCGTTCAAGCCCGCATGGCAGGTCGCCGAGGAGGCGGCGGCCAGCGCCAAGCCGGCACAAGAGGCGCTGCGCCAAGAGCATGCGCTGTCGGGCGAGATCTCGCTCGACAGCATCCCACTGCCGCCCCTGCCCACCGAGAAGCCCAAGCGCCAGATGATCGGCGTCGCCATCGTGGTGGTCCTCATCATCCTTGCCGGCGTGGTGGCCAGCACGCGCTCTCAGCCCAGCGAGGCCCCCGCCCCCGCCTCGGCCGGCCAGGCGTCCGAGCGCTAGCGCCGCGCGGGCATCGCCCAAAGGCGCGGCCCGTGCTACACGCCGCCACATGAAAGGCCTCACCTACCGCGACGCAGGCGTCGACATCGATGCCGGCGAACGCTTGGTCGACCGCATCAAGCCGCTCGCCGCCGCAACGCGCACGCCACACGTCATCGGCGGCATCGGTGGCTTCGCGGGGCTCTGCGGCCTACCGAGCGACATCGAGGACCCCATCCTGGTGTCCGGTACGGACGGCGTGGGCACCAAGCTCAAGCTGGCGTTCGCGCTCGACCGCCACGACACGGTGGGCATCGACCTCGTGGCCATGTGCGTGAACGACGTGCTCACGGTGGGCGCGCGGCCGCTCTTCTTCCTCGACTACTTCGCCACGGGCAAGCTGGACGTGGACCAGGGCGAGGCCGTGGTGCGCGGCATCGCCGACGGCTGCAAGCAGGCCGGCTGTGCCCTGCTGGGTGGTGAGACGGCCGAGCTCCCGGGATTCTATGCTGGCGGTGAGTACGACCTCGCCGGCTTCGCGGTAGGGGTGGTCGGCCGCAAGAAGCTGATCACGGGCGAGCGCATCGCTGTGGGCGACATCGTGCTGGGCGTGGCCTCGTCGGGCCTGCACAGCAACGGCTTCAGTCTGGCGCGCCGCGCGCTGCTGGACCGCGAGGCGCCGCTCTCGCTCACCGACACGCCGGCGGGCCTCTCCGCCCCGCTGGGCGAGACCCTGCTGCGTCCCACCAAGATCTACGCACAGGTGGCGCAGGCTGCGCTTTCGGCGGGCGACGTGCGCGGCTTCTGCCACATCACGGGCGGCGGTCTGCCCGGCAACCTGCACCGCGGCCTGCCCGCCGGCGTGGGCATGCACGTGAAGCTGGGGTCGTGGCCACGCCCCGCCATCTTCGACCTGATCCAGCGTGAGGGTGGCGTGGCCGAACCCGAGATGCAGCGCACCTTCAACCTGGGCCTGGGCTTCACCATCATCGTGCCGCGGGCCGATGTGGAGGCCGTCACCGCCGCGCTCCTCGCCGTGGGCGAGCCCGCGTACGAGGTCGGCGTCATCGTCGCCTCCGACGCCACGGGTGAGGCGCGAGTTCAGGTCGACTGAATGACCGCGCTCGACATCGTGGTGCTGGCCTCGGGGCGAGGCTCGAACCTCGCCGCGATCTTCGACGCCATCGATGCGGGTCGCTGTGACGCGAGGGTGGTGGGCGTGGTCTCCGACAAGGCCGATGCCGGCGCGCTCGCGCTCGCGGCCGGACGCGGAGTGAGCACACGCGTGGTGCCCTTGGCGCGCGGCGCCGATCGGGACGCATGGAACGTGGCCCTCGCCGACGCGGTGGCTGCCCTCACGCCCCAGGTGGTGGTGCTGGCCGGCTTCATGCGCATCCTGGGCGCGCCCTTGCTGGAGCGCTTTCCCGGCAAGCTCGTCAACGTGCACCCGTCGCTGCTGCCTGCGTTCCCAGGGCACGACGCGCCCGCTCAGGCCGTGGCGGCGGGCGTGCGCATCACGGGCTGCACGGTCCACGTGGTGGACCACGGGGTGGACACGGGTCCCATCCTGGCCCAAGCCGCCATCCCGGTGCTTCCGTCCGACGACACCGCCTCGCTGCACGCCCGCATCCAGCGCGCCGAGCACGAGCTCCTGCCCACGGTCATCGACTGGATCGCACGCGGTCGCATGAGCCTCGCGCCTCCCTCACTGCGTGACGCGCCGACGCCCGACGGGTGCTTCGTCGCCCCGCGCTTCGACGCCCCATGACCGCCAGCTCCTACGACGCCGTCGTCTTGGGCAGCACGCTCTCGGGCTTGCTGACGGGTGCGCTGCTGTCGCGCCGCGGCTGCCGTGTGCTGGTGCTCGGGCAGCACGAGCGCCCCAACACGTACGACATCGCGGGCTACACACTGCCTCGCGAGCGCACGCCGTTCCTGGCTGCGCACTGCCCCGTGGCACGCCGGACCATGAGCGAGCTGGCGCTCCACCAGCTGTTCCGCCGCAAGGCCTCGGCCATGGACCCGGCCTTCCAGGTGGCGCTGCCCGGCATTCGGTTCGACATGGCCACCGACGCCGACGTGCTGGACGCCGAGATCCTGCGTGAGTTCGGAGACGTGCGGCGGCCCGTGGGGGACGCCCTGCGCACCGTGACCCACGTGGGGGAGCGCCTCGACGCCCTCTTCGAGCGCGACCTGGCGTGGCCGGCACAGACCTTCTTCGAGCGCCGGGAGTTCTCACGCGCCACCGCGCATCAGGGGTTCCGCGAGCGCAGCGGAGACTGGGACCCGCTCGAGGAGCTCCCGCGCGACCACGCGTTCCGAAGGGTGGTGCAGCTGCCTGCCATGTTGGGCACGGGCATCGATCCGCAGCAGCTCAACGGCCAGGCGCTCTGCCGCGTGTTCGAGGCGTGGTGGAAGGGCGCCGCGCACATCGACGGCGGCCACGCGTGGCTCGAGGAGGCGCTGCGCGAGAAGATCCTGTCACACAGCGGCGCCGTGCACGAGCGCGCAGCGGCCGAGAAGCTCATTGTCCGCGGCGGGCGCGTGGTGGGTCTGCGGGTGCACGACACCGACGACGACATCGGCGCGGACTACGTGATCGCGGCCGGCACGATCGGCGAGCTGCTGCGCGTGGTGCCCGATCGGGGCGTGTTCGAGCAGCTGTTCGAGCGACGTGGCGAACCCCAGGCGCGCTGGTTTCGCTTCACGCTGAACCTCGTGGTGCGCGCGGGCTGCATCCCCGAGGGCATGGCGCGCGACGTGTTCGCGGCGTTGAGCGACGACAGCACGGCCGCGCCACTCTACGTCTCGCTGGGACCCATCGAAGACGGCAAGCAGCTGCTGTGCGTCCAGACGCTCATCGCGCGCCGCGACGTCGAGGAGCGCGGCGAGCGCCTGGCCACCGAGCGCGAGCGCATCCTCGCGGAGCTGAGCCGTCTCATCCCGTTCCTGCTGGACGGCAAGCGCCTGCTGTTGGTGGACTCGCCCCACGACGGTCGCGACGCCCACGACCACGAGCACGGCGTGCAGGTGCCCAGCCAGTCGCCCTGGGAGCGCGGGCCGGCCACCATGTCCACCCTTTATGGCTACCCCGTGCGCGACGGCCTGGGCTTCTGTGGGCTGCCCGCGCGCACCCCGCTGAAGAACCTGCTCCTCGCCGGCCCCCACAACGTCCCTGCCCTGGGCCTCGAGGGCGCGTTCCTGGCCGCCCAGACTGCGGCACGCGTGGTAGGGAAGCGTGGGCGGGGGAAGAGCCTGCGCAACCGCGCCTGGATCAAGACCGAGCTGTGAACCGCATCTGATAGCCGCAGGGGTTTGGGCTCTGGTATCGTCCGCGGCATGGAAGAGCAGCAGGAAGGCCCTCGATTCTCCATTCGGCAGCTGCTGAAGGTGATGACCGACCGGGGCGGTTCGGATCTCCACGTCACCACCGGAACGCCACCGCAGATCCGCATCGATGGGAGCCTGGTGCCGCTGCGCACGCCGCCGCTCACGGCGGTGGAGACCAAGGCGCTCTGCTACGAGGTGCTCTCCGACGAGCAGAAGGTGCGCTTCGAGCGCGACAACGAGCTCGACTTCTCCTTCAACGTGAAGGGCATCTCGCGCTTCCGCGCCAACATCTTCCTGCAGCGGGGCGCCGTGGGCGCCGCGTTCCGAGCCATCCCGTTCAAGGTCCGAACGCTGGACGAGCTGGGCGTGCCGCCCGTGTTGAAGGAGCTGGCCCACCTGCCCCGCGGCCTCGTGCTGGTCACGGGGCCCACGGGATCGGGCAAGTCCACCACGCTCGCCGCCATGATCGACGAGATCAACTCCACGGAGCGGAACCACATCCTCACCGTGGAGGATCCCATCGAGTACCTGCACCCCAACAAACTCTCGGTGGTCAACCAGCGCGAGATCGGAGCCGACACCGAGTCCTTCAAGGGCGCCCTGCGCTACGCCCTGCGCCAGGACCCGGACGTGATCCTGGTGGGCGAGATGCGCGACCTCGAGACCATCGAGGCCGCCATGACGATCTCCGAGACGGGTCACCTCGCGTTCGCCACGCTGCACACCAACAGCGCCGTGCAGTCCATCAACCGCGTCATCGACGTGTTCCCGCCGCACCAGCAGTCGCAGGTCCGCGCGCAGCTGAGCTTCGTGCTGCAGGCGGTGGTCACGCAGATGCTGGTTCCCCGTTGCGACGGGCCTGGCCGCGCCCTGGCGCTCGAAGTGATGATCCCCAACGCGGGCATCCGGAACCTGATTCGCGAGGCGAAGGTCCACCAGATCTACGGCATGATGCAGACCGGCCAGGGGATCAGCGGAATGCAGACCATGAACCAGGCGCTCTACCAGCTGTACACGCAGGGCATCATCGATCTGGACACCGCGCTCGGGCGCTCGGCGGAGCCCGGCGAATTGCAATCCATGATACGGGCGCAGGTCCCCGTGGCCCAGTCTGGGCAGCGCCGTGAGATGTAGTCCTCAAACGGGGATAATTTCCACGTGTCCGGTCACACGAGTCTTGACTAGCTGATAAACCTACAGGCATTCTGAGGGAAGCACTGAAATGGCGACCGCTCGCATGAATCACTCGAAAACCACAGCCTTCGCGCTCGTCGCGCTCCTCTCGCTCGTTGCCGGTGGAGCCCACGCGCAGGGCCGGGAACGTGCTGCTGCCGCCCAGGCTTTCGATCGCGGCACCCAAGAGGCGCTCACGGAAAACTGGGAGGCCGCGGCCCAGTGGTTCGAGACGGCTGACCGCCTCTCGCCCGCGCCTGCCGCGCTCTCGCACGCCATCGAGGCACGCAGGCGCGCGGGTCATCAGATGCGCGCGGCGTCGCTCGCCCTGCGCATGCAGCAGACGTATCCCGACGACGAGGCCGCGCAAGCCATGGCGGCCGAGGTGCTCGAGGGTGCTTCCTCCCAGTACGTCCGTGTCGATGTCACCTGCAACGAGAGCTGCGCGGTGGAAGTGGACGGAACGCTCACGGGCGGCATGTCCTTCTTCGTGGAGCCGGACCGGGAGCACGAGGTGGCCGCCGCGTTCGAGCACGGCCGCGTGGTGCAAGAGGTCGAGGCCCGCGCCGGTCAGACGCGTGCGCTCTCGTTCGAAGGCCCGCCCCCGCCGCCCGAGCCCGAAGTGCGCGTGGGCGCCGATGGCCAGCCGCTCGACCTGAGCGAGCCCTTCCGTTTCCCCAAGGCCACCTTCCTGGTGGCGGGCGCGCTCACCCTCGGAGCCGGCGCTGTCATGATCTGGTCGGGCGTGGACACCATGAACCACGTGGACGCCTACGAAGCACAGGCCGCCATGTGCCCTTCGGAGCCCGCCTGCGCGGAAGCCCGCCGCTTGCTCGACGACGGCCAGTCCCGCGAGCGCCGCACCAACGCGTTGATTGGCGTGACCGCTGGCCTGGCCGCGACCACGCTGGTGATCGCCATCCTCACCGACTGGAGCGGCGATGACGCCGACGAAACGGAAGAAGAGGAAGGCGACGCCGCCGAGGAAGCCCAAGGAGTGACCCCTAGCGTGGGTCTGTCCCGTCAAGGAGGCATGCTCCTCCTGGAAGGCACATTCTAAGATGACCGCAGCTGCGAACGCTCCCGGGGGAGCCACTGAAGCACGGAGCATGGCCGGGCGCGTGCTCGGCCGGTACGAGGTGCTCATGCAGCTCGCGTCCGGCGGCATGGCGGCCGTGTACATCGCGCGCGCCATCGGCGTGGCGGGCTTCGAGCGTCTGGTGGCCGTCAAGGTGCTCCACCCGCACCTCGCCTACGAGGAGGAGTTCATCTCCATGTTCCTCGACGAGGCGCGGCTCGCGGCTCGTATCCGCCACCCCAACGTCGTGCCCACGCTGGACATCAGCGACTCGGGCGGCGACGGCTACTTCCTGGTCATGGAGTACATCGAGGGCGACCACTTGGGCGCGCTGCTCGGTCGCTCCGCGAAGCAGGGGAGGCGCCTCGAGACCCCGTTGGTCATGAAGATCGTCGTGGATGCGCTGGGTGGCCTCGGAGCCGCCCACTCGCTCACGGATGACAAGGGCGAACCGCTCAAGATCGTCCACCGCGATGTCTCGCCCCACAACATCATGGTGGGCACGGACGGCATCAGCCGGCTCACCGACTTCGGCGTGGCCAAGGCCGAGGTCCGCATGGCCTCCACGCGGGCCGGCCAGTTCAAGGGCAAGCTCAGCTACATGGCGCCCGAGCAGGCGTCCACGGGCGAGGCCGACCAGCGCTCGGACCTCTTCAGCATGGGCATCATCCTGTGGGAGTCGCTCACGGGGCGGCGCCTCTTCCGTGGCGAGAACAACGCCGCCACGCTGGCCAAGATCCTGAACGATCCGATCCCGCTTCCGTCCAGCCTCTGGCCGGACCTGGAGCCCTTCGATGCCCTGCTGGAGAAGGCGCTGCACCGCGACCCGGACCAGCGCTTTCAGTCGGCAGACGAGTTCATGGAGGCCGCCGAAGAGGTGGCGCGCCTGAACGGCGGCATCGCCAGCACCCGCGCCGTGGGCGCGCTGGCCACCGAGCTCATCGGCGCCAAGCTCGACGAAGAGCGCGCGCGTGTGCAAGAGGCCATCGAGTCCCTGGGCCAGCGCGAGATGGGCGAAGCCCTGATGCCGGTCGCGCGCGACGGTTCCTCGGGCTCCATGTCGCTCCCCGGCATCTCCGGGCGGCGCATGATCACCGGGATGCACTCCGAGTCCGGCACGGGGATGATGCCAGTCATCCTCAGCGGGCAGCACACCCTGCCGGCCATGGTCACGCCCGCACCCCAGCCCAGCGGCGGGAGCGGCATCAAGATGCTGGTCGTGGCGCTGCTGCTCGTCGCCTTCGTTGGCGGGGGATTGCTGGCGTGGCAGGTGGCCAACCGGCCCACGCCCACCGCCCAGCCGCTGGGGCCGTCCACCACGGAGCCTGCGGTGGCTGCGACACCGACTCCCACGCCGGACGTGGCTCCGGACACGGCGGCCGTCGCCGCCGCCAGCCCGGAAACAGCCCCTCGAGACGGCCAAGACGGCCTGGCCCCAGGCACCGAAACGGCCGAGGCTGGCGCGACCGCAGATGGTATGACCGTGGACGAAGCGGCCGGTCGCACGGGGGGACGTCGCCCGCGTGGCGGCACCACCGCAACGGCGGGCACCACCACCGAGACCGCGGCCACCACGGCGGCCGAACCGGCCATGACTTCCGAGGCAGCCGCCACCCCGCCCGCCGGGATGGACTCCGCGCCCGCCGAAATGACCGGCTTCAGCTTCGGCACCAACCCTTACTTGCGCTGAGGCGCCGCACCGACAGCTCCAGCACGTGGCCGCTCGCGGTCGCGTGACGCTGCAATCGTGCGGTGGTTTTTGACGCGCTGGTCGAGCTTCAAGTAGCATGGGCTCTTCGAGACGAGAGAACCGGAGGTTCCATGGCCGAGTGGGTTTGGGAAGCGAAAGCGCGCACAGGTGAGACCCGCAAGGGAGTCATGGAAGCCGACACCCTCGAGGTGGTCGAGCAGCGCTTGCGCACCCAACAGCTGAACCCGGTCAAGGTCAAGAAGAAGCCCAAGGAGCTCAACCTCACCATTGGGAGCGGCGTCACCGACAAGGACCTGGTGGTGTTCATCCGCCAGTTCGCGACCATGATCGACGCGGGTCTGCCGCTGGTCCAGTGCCTCGACATCCTCTCCACGCAGGGCGAGAACGCCACCTTCAAGAAGCTGCTCACCGACGTGAAGGGCTTCGTGGAGCAGGGCGGCACGTTCTCGGATGCTCTCCGGGAGCACCCCAAGGTCTTCGACGACCTCTTCGTGAACCTGATCCAAGCCGGTGAGGTGGGCGGTATCCTCGACGCCATTCTCCGGCGCCTCGCCGTCTACATCGAGAAGCGGGTCAAGCTGCAGCGGCAGATCCGCTCCGCGATGATCTACCCGAGCTCCGTGTTGATCATCGCGTTCGGCGTCATCGCGATCATGCTGCAGTTCGTGATCCCGACGTTCCAGGAGATGTTCCGTGAATTCGGCTCCGAGGACGGTCTGCCGTGGCTCACGCAGAAGGTCATCGGCTTCTCCGTGTGGTTCCGCAACAACGTCCACTGGCTGTTCCTAGGCATCGCCGCCAGCATCACCAGCGTGCGGTACAGCTACAAGACGCCCAACGGGAAGCGCTTCTGGCACAAGGCCATGATCACCGCGCCCATCTTCGGCCCGGTCATGCGAAAGATCGCGGTGGCCCGCTTCACCCGCACCCTGGGCACGCTGCTCAGCTCGGGCGTTCCCATCTTGGACGCGATGGCCATCGTGGCGCGTGCGGCCGGCAACGTCATCGTCGAGGAAGCCATCAACAAGACCGCCAGCCAGGTGCGTGAGGGCCGCACCATGTCCGAGCCTCTGATGGAGACCGCTGTGTTTCCGTCCATGGTGGTGCAGATGATCGCCGTCGGAGAGCAGACCGGTGCTCTCGACACCATGCTCAACAAGATCGCCGACTTCTACGAAGAAGAGGTCGACGTGGCGGTGGCAGGCCTCTTGTCGCTGGTGGAGCCGCTCATGATGGTGTTCATCGGCGGCATCGTGGGCACCGTGCTCATCGCCATGTACCTGCCCATCTTCACCATCGCCGACAGCATCAACGCGAACTAACGCGGCTCATGGGCGACGCCAGCGAAGCGGACGCGAGCGCCCCCCCGACGGCGAGGTCGCCCATCGAACGTCGCCTGTTGGCGTGGCTCTTTGCGCGCCTGGCGGTTGCGACGCTGGTGTTGGTCGGGGCCACCGGGCTCGTCGCGGGGCGCTACTCCTTCACGCGGGACGCCATGTTCACGCTCGATGTGGTGCTCTTCGGCTCGAGCACCATCGGGCTGGTGGGTCTCGTGCGTCGCACGCCAGGCTCGGTGGAGCTGTTGCTCGCCGTCGATCTGCTGGCGACCACGGCACTCTTGTGGCTGACGGGATCGGCCGCGAGCCCCCTGACGTTCCTGTACGGGCTGCTCACGTTGGCCGGCGCCATGGTAGCGGGACCCACCACCGCGCTGTGGGTCGCGGGCGCCTCCATCGCGCTGTTCCTGGGCATCAGCTGGAGCGTCTTGGTGGGAGTGCTGCCCCCACCCCCCGACCAGCTCGAGACTGCCATGGCCATCTCGACCGCCGAGCTGGCGACCTTCACGCTGAGCAACGTGGTGGGCATTGGCGCCGTGGCGGCGTTGGCGACGAATCTCGCCTTGCGCGTGCAGACCGCCGGTGGACAGCTTGCTCACGCCGAGCGCGCGGTGGCCGAGCTGACACGGCGCAACGTGGACATCGTGCGTTCGCTCTCGTCCGGGCTGGTCACGACCAACCCCACCGGGCTGATCGAGTCCATGAACCCCGCCGCGGTCGCCATGTTCCAGACCGACGAGCACGCCCTCCTCGGGCAGCCCATCGAGCGTTTTCTCCCGCAGGCCACCCCCGCCCGCCATCGCACCGAGGGGGTGGCCCACCGCCCCGACGGCAGCACGTTCCCGGTCGGCTTTCGTGAGGCCCCGCTGATGGACGCCACGGGGAACGTGACGGGCGCTGTGATCACCTTCCAAGACCTCACCGAGGTCAACCGACTGCGGAATCAGGCGGCTGAGTCACAGCGCCTGGCGGAGCTCGGAAAGCTGGCAGCGGGCCTGGCGCACGAGATCCGCAACCCGCTCACGAGCATCTCGGGAAGCGTGGAGCTGATTCGAGAGAGCGCGGCGCTGCACGAAGACGATCAGCGGTTGTTGGGCATCGTGCTGCGTGAGACCGAGCGTTTGAACGCACTGGTGGCGACCATGCTGCGGGTGGCACGCCCCTCACGGCCGACCCCTGCGCAGGTGGACCTGGGCGCGCTCTGTACGGAGATCGTCGCCATGGCCCGCGTGGAGGCCGAAGAGTTGGGCGTGGGTATCGACCTGACCGTGAACGACGGAGACGGCGACGCTGCCACCTCGGTGGTCTTACTGGCCGACGACAACCAGCTCCGTCAGGTGCTCTGGAACCTCTTGCGCAACGCCCTGCAAGCGTCGGTGGCCGGGCAGCGCGTCTCCGTCCGAGCGGTGGACGAAGGGACCCGGGCGCGCCTCGAGGTGCGCGACCACGGCGCGGGGTTGAGCACCGACGCGCAAGCGCACGTGTTCGAGATGTTCTACTCGGGGCGCAGCCATGGCATTGGCCTAGGGCTCACCTTGGTGCAGCAGATCGTGAAGGATCATGGGGGCACCATCTCCGCGGGGAACGCCGAAGACGGCAGCGGCGCGGTGTTCCGGGTGCTGCTCCCCAAGCGCCGCTCACCCGACACGGAACCGAGCGCCGACGCGAGCCAGGCTCCCCGCGAGGCATAGCGCACGTACGCGGCGAGCTGCGTCGCCGACAGCGCGAGCCACTCGACCTGGTCCGCCGCCGTGACTGCGCCCAGGCAGAGTGCGAAGAGGCCCAACAGCAGCGAGAAGCCCCAGCGGCGGTAGGCACCGAGGGAGAGCGCGCCGAGACCGATGCGGACAGCCTGCCTCGCGCTGGGGGTATCCCCGTCGAGGTTGGCGCGGACCAACGCGGCGTGCCCCAGGTCGGCCAGCACGCGCAGGGGCGTGAAGAGCACCGCGCCGAGGAGCAGCGCGGCTACCAGCGCGAGGTCATGAGTACGCTCGCTGGCTGCGCGCAGCACCAACGACGCGTAGGTCACCAGGATGGCGATCAGGACGACGACGAACCCGGCGGGCACCAGCAGCAACGCGCGCAGCCGAAGCGCGGCCAGATAGCTCGAGAGGCCCACGCGGAGCGCGCTCTGCGAGGTGCCTTCGGACAGGCCCGCGAGCCACACGAGCTGCACCAGCGGGGCCAACACGGCTTGCAACGTGAAGAGGACCACCAGTACAGCCACCCAGCGGGAGGCGTGCTCGAAGAAGAAGGGCAGGAGCCCCTCGACGACCAACGCTGCGCCCGGCTCGGCGAGGGCACCGCGCAGCCCGCCCGCCACGTCGCGAAAGCCGGCCTCGGCGTAGGACAGAACGACGAGCGCCGCGAGCGCCGCGAACACGCTCTCCACGATGAGCACGTAGCCCGCCGTGAGCATGACGCGGCGAAGAGGAAGGCGACCAGACACCTGCAGCGAGTCCGCCATGGGCTAGGGACCCGCGAGTGAGAAAGCCAGGTGGAAGAAGCCCAGGAGCCGCGTCAGCAGCGACGCCCCCACCTGTGACGTGGCCCATGGATTCGGCTCACCGAAGACCCGCACGTCGTCGAGGCGCCGGGCGTCCGTGAGGTTGCGGCGCCGGGGATCGACCTCCACACGCACGAGCGTGTCGACGTCGATGGGCAGGCGGAGCTCGCGCGTCGAGCCCGGCCACGAGTGGCGTGTCACGCCGGCGTTCGTCGAAACGGCGACCTCGAGCGGGACGGGCAGGCAGCCGTGTCGCTGCGCGACCAGCTCGGTCCTGCAGCCACCGTCGTCGCACACGGACTCCACCTCGCCCAGTTGCGTCCGCGCGGTGCACCCACGTGTGAGCGCGGGGTCGAGCACGTCACGCACGAACCAGGCGCCGTACTCTTCGCGAAACGCCTCTCGAAGCGCGTCGGGAGAAGGATGAGCGAAGCGCTGAGCACGGGCGTAGCTCCCCAGCGCGCGCAGCAGGCGCTCTCGCCCCCAGGCGCGCGCAATGGTCTCCAGCATCAACGGCATGTAGACGTAGATGGTGCGGTAGAGCGACTCTGTCTCGAACGCATGGGCTGGCGAGAGGGGCGCGGGCGCCACCTGGTGCGAGAGGGCCCAGCTGCGGTCGAGCTCGAAGCCATCGAGGGACACACCGCCCACCCGTGCGCCGCTGGCGGAGCCGTGCACCTCGCGCAGCAGCGCGCCCGTAGCCCAGCTGGTCAGCCCCTCGTCCAGCGCCGGGTAGCGCACCTCGTTGGTGGCCACCAGCCCTTGAAACCACTGATGCGCCAGCTCGTGCGCAGTGGTCTCGGCGGCCCCGGCTCCCAACAGGGGCCGCGCGGAGCCCCACCACGGCCCGGAGGTCAGGAAGAGCGTGGGGTACTCCATGCCGCTCACCGCCTCCGCGGCCTCCGGCGGCACCACCACGGTGAGCACGGGATACGGGTACTCGCCGAACAGGCGCGAGAAGTACGCGAGCCCCCGGCACGTGAGCGCGAGGTGGTCGGCCGCGACGCGCTCGAAGCCCGGTGGATGGACCACGCGCACGAGCACGCTGTGGGTGGCGAGCGGCTCGGTGTCCTCGATGACGCGGAGCTCGCGGGCCGCGACGAACACCATGTCGTGCACCGCGGGCGCGGTGAAGCGATGAACGCGGTGCTGCTGCCCAGAAGCCTCTGCCTCGACGGGCGCGCCACCCGCGACGACCTCCATGTCGGCGGGGGCGACCACCGTGAGCGTGTAGTCCGCGAAGTCCGCATAGAATTCGCCTAGCCCGTGGTAGGGGAAGTGCGCCCACGTGCCGCCCGCCTCGAGCCGCGCCAGCTTGGGGAACCACTGGGCGGCCACGTGGAAGTCGCGCACGAAGCCACTGCGGGCCACCGCCTCGGGAAGCTGGCTGACGAAGGTGACGCGCAGGTCCAGCGTAGCGCCGGGGAGAAGGGGTTCGTAGAGGGTGGTGCGGAGCTGCGTCTGGTCTTCTGGCACGCCCACGTCGAGCGTGGATCGCGTGAGGAGGTCTCGCCCGTCCGCGAGGCCGAGCGCGGTGAGGATGATGGCGCCCTCCTCGCCCACCTGGCGATCCCGGATCTCGGTGCCCCCCTCACGCGTGAAGACGCTGCCCTCCCGACGGAAGGCATTGAGATACAGGTGCCAATACAGCTCTGTGACGGGCGCGGCGCTGCGATTGGTGAAGCGCCAGCGGAGCGTCCCATCGATGCGGTGCGCGTCCGGGTCCAGCACCGCGCGCAGGTCCACCTGGTCGCGCGGCTCGTCGGCCGTGACATAGGCCGGCTGCGCGCTGGTCCAAGAGGACGACGCGAGCGTCCCGAGCAGCAAGCAGAGCGGGTACGTCACGAGCGAGCGCATCGCGGCCATCGTCACAGCCCGAGGTGCACCGCGCAAGACGACTGGCGGAGGCGCGCGCACGATGGCAGGAGAACGCGGCCGCTCGTCATGACCACCCTGCCCTTCACGCTCGCCGACGAAGACCAGACCCGTGCGCTCGCACGGCGCCTGGCCCACGGGCTCGCCCCCGGTGACCTGCTGATCCTGGAGGGGCCGCTCGGGGCTGGGAAGACGCTGCTGGCGGGCGCGTTGGTGCACGCGCTGGGGGTGCCCGAGGACGACCCCGTGGCCAGCCCTACCTTTGCGCTGGTGCACGAGTACGAGGGCCGCCTCCCGGTGCTGCACGCCGACCTCTATCGTCTGGGGAGCCCGGAAGAGGTCTCGGAGCTGGGCTTCGAGGAACGTCGCGAGCAGGGCGCCGTCGCGATCGTGGAGTGGGGTGTGCGCTTCGAGGAGGAGCTCCGGCCGGACGCGGTGCTGACGCTCGCCATCACGGGGGAGCTGAGCCGCAGCGCCACCCTCTCGGCGCATAGCGCGCGGGGGGCTGCGCTGCTGGCGGAGCTGGACACCTTCGCGGTGCCGCCGAGCCTCCTCGACCGTTGACACCTCGGGCTGGCAGTCGGCCTGCGTGGGGCGTCGTGTTCTCTCGCGCGGCCGGCGCGCGCCCTCTATCATCCGCCGCGCATGTCCGAACCCATGACCGACGCGCCGCCGGGCTCGAGCGGGAGCCACCGAGATCGTGCGGGCGGCGCCTCGTCCGACGCGGGCGCATGGCTTCGGGCGTGGCTCTTGGCGGGGCTCGCGACGGCCGCGCTCGAGCTCCTGACGAGTCTGGCCACGGAGCTCCCCTTCAGCGTGGGCGGGGCGGTGCTGGTGACCGCGCTGGTCAGCCTGACCGCGCTCGGAATGGCTGGGCTGACCAAGGGCGTCGAGCGCGTGGTGGCCCCGGGCAGCCTCGCCGCCAACGCGTCGGCGCTGCGCACCGTGCTGGCGCGGGGGACGCCGCTCTCGGACCCCGCCCTCGGACGGCGCGCGAGCGTCTCGATCCTCACGCTGCCCGTCACGCTCTTGGGGCTGGTGGGGCTCAGCGCTGCCTGCGCCTACTTCGTGGTCACTCGCTCGGAGGCTCCCCAGTTCATCGCGCTCTTGCTCGGCGTGCTGGCCCCGCTGGTGCTGGGCTGCGCCGCGCTGCTGACGGTGGCGTTCCGCCGCGTGTTGCTGCAGGTCCCTCGCCTGCCACCTCCGCGCGCGGCGCTGGCAGGGCTGCTCGTCGTGGCCGCCGTGCTCGCGGTGGCGGTGGTGGCGACCCAGCACGAGACGCTGGCGCACCTCGGCGCGCATGCGCTGATGCCGCCGCTCGTGCTGGTGTCGCTGAGCCTCACGCTCTTCGTGGCGCTGCCGCGGGGGCTGGCGCATCCGGGGCGCGTAGCCCTCGCGGTCGCGCTCCTGGCGTCTGTCGCCATCCTGGGTGGCTGGCGCCTCCCGCGCGCCCGCAGCTTCACCACGCGCGCCACGTGGAGTACCGGCTACCTGGTGGCGGGGCTCCAGTCCGTCAGCGACCTCGACCGTGACGGTGTCGCGTCGTTCCCCTTCGGCGCCGACTGCGCCCCCTTCGACGGCACCCGCAGTCCGCTGGCGCGCGAGCTGCCCGAGAACGGTGTGGACGAGAACTGCGACGGTCGGGACACGCCTGCCGCCGCCCAAGACGAAAGCGGGCCGCTGACCATCGCGCCGCTGACGGGGGACCAACCGGATCTCTATCTGATCACGGTAGACGCGCTGCGCGCGGATCACCTCGGGTTCATGGGGTACGACGCGCACCCCACGTCGCCCGATCTCGATGCCCTGGTGGGCCGCGGCGTGGTGTTCGAGCGGGCGTACAGCCAGGACTCCGGGACCGCGCCCAGCATGTGGTCGTTGATGGTGGGCAAGACCCCCTTCCAGGCCGAGCTGGTCGCCACGGGCTTCCCACCCAACTACGCCGACAGCGAGACCACCCTGGCCGAGCACCTCAAGGCCGCCGGCTACACCACGCACGCGCGCCTGTGCGGGTCCATGTTCGCGGCGCCCACGTGGAACCTGCGCCGCGGGTTCGACGAGTTCGACGAGGTCTGTCAGCGACGCCCGCGTGAGCTGGGCCCGTTCGTGCTGGACAGCGCGCGCCCCCTGTTGAGCACGCCGGCGGACGACGCCCCGGCGAGCGAACACGTGCGCCCGCCGCGCTTCGTGTGGCTGCACTTCTTCGACCCGCACCACCCCTATGTGGACCACCCCGCCCTCGAGTTCGGCGACCAGTCCATGGACCTGTACGACGAGGAGATCCGCTACGTGCAGGAGTTCGTGGCCGAGGCCATCCGCCTCGCGCTCGACGATGGGCACGCTCGGCCCCGCTTCGTGGTGCTGTCCGCCGACCATGGCGAGAACTTCAGCGAGCACGGGCGCGACCCGCACGCGCGCACGCTCTACCGCGAGGTCACGCACGTCCCTCTGGTGTTCTTCGGGGCGGAGCTCGAGGCGCGCAGGGTGGCGGCTCCCGTGGCGCTGGGCGACGTGTTCCCGACGTTCCTGAACCTCGCGGGCGTCCCCACGCCCAGCCGCACCACCATGGAGAGCCTGGTGCCCACGCTCCTGGGCGGTCGGCCCGACCCGGCGCGCGCCATCTTTCAGGAGAACTCTTGGTCGCGCCCGACGCATCATGTGAAGGCCATGATCTTGGGGCGCTACCACCTGATCCGTGACCTCACGGACGACACCACCGAACTCTACGACATGGTCGCTGACCCGCGTGAGCGCGTGAACCGCATCGATGGCGGCATCGCCGAGCAGTCCGACCTGTTGCGCAGGATGGAGGCGTTCATCGCCACCACCAACATCCCCGAGGCGTACCGTTGAGCCCTGGTCGCATCACCCTGGCGTTCGGCATCCTCGCTGGCGTGCTGCTGTGCGCAGGCGCGGTCGTGGGGCTCGAGCGGGCGTCCCACGGCCTCGACCTGGTGGTCGAAGCACGCGCGGGTCACGACGGCTACTTCCCCGTGCACCACGGCTTCGAGCCGCGCCCCGCGTTCAGGAGCCGCCACCGGCTGAACGCCATCGTGCTGCAGAAGTGGAACTTCCGCGCGCACCCCGTGCCCACCGGCCCGGTGCCCTATCGGGTCACCCTGCGTGGCCTGATCGAGGTCCCCGAGGGAGCCTCCTGGAGCCTGCGCGTGCGCCCCACGCGCGGCACGCGGCTGCGCATCGAGAGCGCGGCGAGCGAGCTCGCGCCAGGGCGACACCCTGTACACATCACCCTCGAGGCCACGTTCCCCGAGGACGCCTCGGTGGCGCTCGAGTACCGTGATCACCGCGCGGCGGGCAGTGGCTTTGCGCGTGTCCCGGTGAGTGCCCTGTCGCCCGAAAGCCCAGTCCCGCTGGTGCGCTCGCCCGCCCTCCCATGGGTGATGTCGGCCGGGCTGCTCTTCCTGGCGTGCCTCGCGCTGCTGGCCACCCGCGACGCCGTGCGCTGGCGAGCGCGAGCGGGGCACGTGGCGCTGCTGCTGATCCTCGCGTTCGGTCTCGGCGCGCGCCTCTTCGACTACGAGGTGATGCCCGACTTCCACGAGAACCCCGACGAGCTCTTCGCCACCTGGAACGGATACCAGCTGCTCACCGATGGCACCACGCAAGGCTGGTCCTTGTGGGCAGGCGAGTATGGAGACCGCGTCGTCATCGAGCCCGTCTCGTACTTCGAAGCGCGCCCCTTCCAAGTCATCCGCCCCTACCTCGAGCACCCACCGCTCCTCCACCTGCTGGCCGGCGCGGCCGCCAAGTTGGGTGGCGCCCAGCACTACCTGCACGCTCGGCTCACGCACACGCGCCTCGTGCCCATCGCGCTCTTCGTACCCTCGCTGTTGCTGCTCTTCATGATCGGCCGCCGCCTCTTTCCGGGTACGCCCACGCCCTACTTCGCGGCGCTGCTCTACAGCGCGCTGCCCAACGTGGTGGTCCAGCAGCGCGTCGTGAAAGAGGAGGCGCTGCTCACGCCCATGGCGCTGCTGGGCGTCTATCTCCTCCTGCGCTGGGACGCCGACGCAGAGCGCCGCGAGCGCTTCATCTGGCTGGCCGCGTTCGTCACGGGGCTGGGTGCGCTGGCCAAGGTGCCCGGCGCGTTCTTCCTGCCGCCGCTGGTGCTGCTGTTCTTCATGCGCGGAGGCCTGCGTCCCGCGCTGCTGGCCTGCGCAGGCGGCGTGCTCGGGCTGCTGCCGCTGCTGCTCTACGGCGCCTACGTGGACCTCGACCTCTTCGTGTTCAGCACGGGGACGCAGGCGGGCGGGCGCCCGGCGCACTGGAACATCCTTCCGCGCTTCTTCGCGGACGGCCTGATCAACCACAACCTGGTGGGGCACGGGCACACGCTCTTCGTTTGGCTCGCGTACGCGCTGGCGTTCGGCAAGCTGGATGCACCGCGCCGCGCCGTGCTGAGCCTGCCCCTCATCTACTTGGCAGCGCTCGCGCTCTCGAGCGGCAACTGGACGTTCGGCTGGTACATCCTGCCCATGATGCCGTTCATCTGCTTGGGAGCGGGCCATTTCCTGACGGATCTGGTGGAGCGGCCCACCTTCTTCGGTGGCCTGCTGCTCTTCGGCCTGCTGGTGATGTACGGCTTCAACTTCATGCACGACCTCCCGTGGGCCATGGCACCCGCCGGCTGGGTCGTCCTGCGGCGCATCATCACGCCGTTCATGCTGGTCGCGCTCGTCCCGTTCATCGTGGCAGAGGCATGGCCCACCCGGCGCTCACTCGGTGCCGCGCGGCTCATGACGGGGGCCGGGCTGGCTGCGTTCCTCTTCAGCAGCGCCTACTTCGCGGTGCACTACGAGACGCTCTACGACTCGCATCGCAACTTCGACCGCATGACCCACTTCGACCGCTGACGGTCTCAGGCCGCGGTCGTCTTTCGCCGGTACCCGTAGGCAAACGCCACCCACGCCAGCAGCAGCCCCACACAGGTGCCTGCCAGCCCGGGGATGAAGGCGCGCGGCGCGTAGCGCACGATGATCTTGTGCTCGCCCTCCGGCAGATCCACCGCGAGGCGCCCGCGATCATCCACGACCTTGCCGTGGTTGGTCTGCCAGTCGGGGTCGTAGTTCTGGTTGAACACCACGCGCCCGTCACGAATGAGCTGCGCCGTGGCGTGGAAGCGGTTGGGCGTGCGCACCACCTCCACCACCTCACCCGCACGGTTGCGGCGCCCCTCCACGTGCGCCTGCGGACGCTGGCCCTCCCAGAGGCCGTTCGCGATGCGCCAGTTCATGTTGCCGACGTAGCACATGGCTGTGCCCTGATTGAGGCGCGGCAGGCTCGCGAGCAGGTACCCGTAGAGGTGCGCCGGGGCGTAGTGGAAGGACTCGGCCGGGGGGTCACGCGAGAGCGGGGGGTCGTGCCACTTGTCGCTCACCGTGGCGCTCCACGCGAAGAGCCACGCGGTGGCGGCCACCACCATGAGCCCCGGAATCACGCGCTGCACACGTGGCCAGCGGAACGCTTCTCGGTAGCGCTCGCGCAACCACTCGAACCCAGCCAGCAGCGCGTCGAAGCCGAAGCCCGCGAGCGCCGCGACGTACAGGGTGGCCAGGCCCGAGAAGCGCGAGGGCAGCCGCAGCGAGTCGTAGACCGGCAGCCGATGCAGCAACGCCCAGGGCGAGTAAGGCCCGTGGTCACCCAGCAGCAGGGCGATGAAGAAGAGCGCCCCCACCCACGCCAGGTGGCGACGGCGGTTGATGGCCACGCCCACGCCCGCGATGGCCAGCACCAGGAGCGGCGGGCTGATGAAGGCCACGTACTCGGGCCAGACGAACTCGTGGAGCGGGTGCTCCCAAGGGAAAGACCAACGCCCCCAGAGGTCCAGCAGCTCGAAGGGCTGCATGCTGTCGCTGCTCTCGATGAGGCGGGGGTAGCGCTGCAGCACGTCCAGGATGGGAATGAAGCGTATGGCCCCCAGCAGCGCGGTGAGCACGGCTGCCAGCAGCAACCCGCGCACCACGCCCCAGCGCGAGCCCAGCCGCCGTGCGACCTCCGCGCCGGCCTCGCCGCTGCGCCGCGGGACGAGGCGCACCAAGGCGTCGAAGGCGGCCAGCACCACGAAGTACGGGAAGGGATAGGTGCCGCCCTCCATCACGGTGAGGGCCAAGAGCGCCGCCACCGCCACGGCAGCGCGCGCGTCCATCGCCGACGCACGCAGCGCCATCAAGAGCGCGGGGGCGAAATAGAATGGCAGGAAGGTCGCGTGCCCACCCCCGATCTGCCAAGCGAAGTAGCCGCTGGCCGCCCAGGTGATGGACGCCACGTAGCTGGCGAAGACGGACAGCCCGTGATGCGCACGCGCCCAACGGAAGGCCCAGTAGAACCCGAACCAGGCGTGCAGGATGACCAACACCTTCTGCGCCAACGTGGTGCCCAGCACGAACGCGAGCAGGAACTGTGGACCGTAGGTCTGGCTCTCCGGGTTTCCCAGCAGGGGCACGCCGCCGCAGTGGAACGGGTCCCAGAGCGGCATCTCCCCGAAGCGCGTCACCGTGACCCAGGCTGCCTCCCAGTGGTGGTGCACCATCTGCCAGTCGCCGAAGCCCGTGTGGAACCCCGTGAGGAGCGAGCTGCCCCACTGCCCCAGCGCCAGGCCCAGCGTCACCAGGAGCGCGATGCGCCGCTCACGGCGAGGGTCGCCCGCTGCACCATCACTCATGGTGTGTTGCCTCGGCGAGCACGGGTGTCCTCGGCCGCGCGCAGACCGTCGAGGTGACGCTGGGTGAGGTCCGCCTCGCGGTCGCGCCCTTCATCACGGAGCAGGTCCACCAGCAGCGCCACGTCATGGATGCGCTGTGAGGGCGCCAGGCGCGTGGCGCGATCATGCCCCGCCGGCGCCCACTGCTCGCAGACGAAGGCTACTGCGCGGCGCACCTCCGGGGTCTCCTCCGGCTCCCACACGAAGTGCTGCACCACCACCAGCGCCGCCAGCAGCGTGGCACCCCCCACCACCCCCGCGCGCGCAGGAAGCGACGGCAGCTCGCGCGCGGTGGGGGTGCTGCGCCGGGCCGCGAAGAAGGCCACCAAGAGCAGCGGCGCCATGGACGCGCTGCCGTACCAGCTCACCAGGTTGCCCGCGTTGTACGGCGCGAAGTCGTGACCCAGCAACACGGGCATGAGCTGCGACACGGGCACCGAGATCTCCGGCATGAGGTGCGGGTAGTAGATGGACGGCAGGGACGCGCTGACGAAACCCGCCAGGAGCAGGCCCAGGCCCAGTGCGGCGGCCATCACGCTCGCGCGACGGGACAGGCGGTCGAGCGCCACCATGCCGAAGAAGCCCAGGAAGGGGACCAATGCCACGAGGTAGCGCGGGCCGATGGACCAGCCCGCGTGCCAGATGTTCATGAAGCAGATGAAGACGTAGAGCCCCACGCAGGCGAGCGTGGCCACCAGCGCGTCCACGCGGCGGCCGCGGGCCTCCGGCGCGACGAGCACCGCCAGCAGGCCAGCAAGACCCAGGGCCAAGAGCGGCGACGTGGCGAACATGCCGAGGCGTCCGTCGAAGAGCAGCGAGAAGGCGCCGTCCCAGTGGAAGCTCTCGGCGCCGAAGAAGCCCTCTTGGTGGCCCGCTCGGAACGCAGGGTTCTCCACGAAGAGGTGGCCGGGCGACAGCGGGTTGCCGAACGCGCGCCACTGGAAGTGCATCATGAGCAGCGTGGGCACCATGGCTCCCATCGCGAAGCCGAAGATACGCGGCAGCGGGCGGATCGCGACGAGCGCATACACCGAGAGCAACGCGCTCAGCACGAAGCAGGGGTACTCGAAGAGGCTGGCGCCTGCCGCCAGCATTCCGGCGGCCGCGGCGGAGTCCCACGTGACCGCGGACCGGCGCCCCTTGGCCGCGCGCTGCCGTGCCTGCTCCCGTGCGTCGTACAAGATCATGAATGCGCCGAAAGCACACGCGGCGCTCTGCGTGTGGCTCGCGAAGAGGTACGCGTAGCCCACCATGACCGACCCGAGCCCCACCCCGAAGAACGCGAGCTCGCGCAGGTGACGCCGGCGTGTGTGGCGCCCGAGGAAGCGGTGCAGCCCGATCAGGAAGAGCAGCGTGGGCAGGATGGTCCCGCTGAGCCGCATGCTGTAGACCGACCAGCGCAGGCTGACGTCCCCCTCGCCCCCCGACAGCGCGCGGTAGAGCGCGTAGCCCGGCACGCCGAGGAAGCTCGCCCCAGGCGCCTTCACCGAGTAGTAGGCGCGCGTCGCGTTCGCGGGGGCGCCGCCGTCGCAGGGCAAGAGCGTTCCATCGGGGAAGCGGTCCACGCAGGCTGCGTCGTTCACCCAGCCCCAGCGCGCGCGCGGCCCCCCGATGTCGTAGGTGCCGTCATCCACGAGCGCCGCCGTCATGTAGACGCGCACGTTCTCGTTGGGGTTGTTCAGCGCCGGGTAGTACGGGACGACGTAGAGGTAGACGCACGCCACCAGGGCGACGGACGCCCACGTCTCACGCCATGGCGTTGCGCCCTGCTGGGCAGCGGGCTCGGGCGCCGTGACGACGCTCGCAGGGGTTTCCGACACGGTGCGGACGGTAGCAGCTTCGCGGCCGTTGGCGGCACCCTCGGGGCGGGAATACGTGTGGTGAGCCATGGGGTTGCCCGAGCGATGAGCGCCCCTTACCATCCCCCCGCCGTGCCCACGACCGGAACCCTCGACGCGCTGCCAAGCCCCCTGCTCGTGCGCGGGCTGAGCGTCGTCCTGCCTGCCCACGACGAGGTCGAGACACTCGCCGAGGTGGTGAGGGACGCGCTACGGGTGGGGGCCACATGCGCGGGTGTGCTCGAGGTGATCATCGTGGACGACGGCAGCCGCGACGGTACGGCCGACGTGGCCCATGCCCTCGCCCGCGCGGAGGAGCGGGTGCGCGTGGTGACCCACCCGCAGAACCTGGGCTACGGCGCCGCGCTGCGCTCGGGCTTCCAGCACGCCCAGCACGAGTGGATCTTCTACACGGACTCGGACGGCCAGTTCGACCTCGCGGAGCTGCCGCGCCTGCTGGCGCTGCTGGGCCGCTACGACGTGGTCACGGGCTACCGCGCCGCGCGGCGTGATGGATATGTCCGGAGTGCGTTTGGTGCCACCTTCAGCGCCGCCGTGAACCACCTGCTGGGTGTGCACGTGCGCGACGTGAATTGCGCGTTCAAGGTGTATCCCAAGCACCTGTTCGACGGGCTCGCGCTGCAGGCCACCGGCGCGCTGATCGACGCCGAGATGCTGGCCGCGGCACGCGTGGCAGGGCTGCGCGTCGGCGAGCTGGCGGTCACCCACCGGCCGCGGCTGGCAGGCGAACAGAGCGGCGCTCGCGTGGACGTCATCGCGCGTGCCATCCTGGAGTTCGGCGCGCTCGCGCTGCGCCAGGCGGCCGCGCGTCGGACGCGAACCGACGCGCTCGCCACCCCACTCCGATGAACTTCAAGCTGCTCTTCCCCACCTACCGCGCGCGCGAGCAATACATCCGCGCCACGTTGAGCAGCCTGGCTTCGGCGCGAGCGCCGGGGCGCGCGGGAGAGCCTGCGTTCGCCCGCGCGCTGGACGTGGGCTGCGGCGAGGGAGAGCTGCACGCTTGCCTCGCCGCCCACGCGCGTGAGCTGGACGCGTGTGACGTGAACGCCGGCGACCTCGCGCGCGCGGCCGCCCTCAACGCGGACCTCGGCAACGTGCGCTACACGCAGGTCACGGGGCCCCAGCTGCCCTACCCGGACGCGGCCTTCGACCTGGTCACGTGCCTCGAGGTCATCGAGCACGTGGACGACCCCCTCGGGCTGGTGGCCGAGCTGGCCCGCGTCACGCGACCCGGCGGCGCGCTGATCCTGACGTGCCCGAACCACGACTTCCCGCGCACCTACGACCCCATCAACCACGCGCGGAGGCGCACCCGCCTGCCGCTCGCCATCGGGGCCTACGGGTACGGCCACTCCTGGCTGGTGCGCCGCGAGCAAGCAGCTCACTGGCTGGACCGAGCCGGCTTCCGAGTCACGGGCATCACCCCGCTGAGCGGAGCCCTCGCAGCGGCGAGCGAGCTCTATGTGCCCGGGCTGCTGCAGCGCCTGCTCAAGACCAACGCGAAGAACAGCGGCGGCTCGGACACCGGCTCGGGTCGCGGTCTGCACGTGCGCGACCGGCGGCCACCGCGTGGGCTGGTCACGCTGACCGACGCCCTGAACGCGCTCGACGCACGGTGGCTGTCGGCCGACGCCGCTTCGGTGGGCCTCGCGTTCCTGGCCGAGCGGCGCTGACGGGGCCACGCATGCAAGCGCGTCCCACCCTCCGCCAGCGCCTCTCGCGCGCCGCTCCATGGCTCGGGCTCGGGCTGCTCACGCTGCTGCAGCTGGTGCTCTTCGCCGCTCACTTGCCCGGCATCCATCGGCTGCCGGGGTGGTTCTACCCGCCCATCGTGCGGGGGCTCGGGGCCGGCTGGGCCATGGCCGCCGTCTGCCTACTTACCCCGTGGCTGGTGCACCTCACGCTGCGCGCCGCGCGGGCTGGCCACACCGCCGGCACCCTGACCGCGGCCCTGACCCTGGGGCTCGTGACGCAGGCGCTGTTCGTGCCCCTCGACGCCAACCGTGAGGACTCGCTGCTGGCCCGTCACGAAGGCGGTCACGGCGAGTTCCATGCGATCGCACAGAGCACGCGCGGTCACCTGCGCGACGTGCTTCAGCACTATGACGAGCGCGCGGAGGCCCGCGAGCTGGGGGTCTTCGCGCCCACCAAGCCCCCCGGCGCGCTGGCCGTCTACGCAGGCCTCGACGCCCTGGGTCGCGGGCCGCTGGCAGGCCGCTTCACGGGCTTGCGCACGCTGGCCCAGCTGAGCCCGCGTGTGTCCGGCTACCCAGACGGCTTCGTCGCGTCCGTGCTGCTGTTCCCGCTGTTCACGGCGCTGCTGCTGCCGCTGGTGGTGCTCTTGGGCGCCCGGCTCCACCAGCGAGATCACGCCGCGAGCGCGCCGGCGCCCGAGCGCCCGCCGCGCGATCTCGAGGCGGGTGCCGCCGCGGCCGTGCTGACCGCGACAAGCCCTGCGCTGCTGCTGATCACCTACCACCTCGATGGGGCGCTCTACCCGCTGTGCGCCGTGCTGGCGCTGTGGCTGGTCAGCGTGGCCATGAGCATGCACGGACCGCAGCGCGGGCTCTCCCTCTCGGCGCGCGTGCTGTCTCTGGCCACGCTGGCCGGCGTGGTCTTCGGTGCCGGGCTGTACGTCTCCTATTCGCTCTTGCCCGCCCTCGGCCTGGTGCTGGGCGTGGTCGCCGCGTTCGGCCTCGCCACCCGCCACGCGGCGCGGCCCCTGCGGCGCAGTGTGCTCACGCTGCTCGGCTTCACGCTCGGAGCCGTGGGGGTCACGGCGGCGTTCGTCCTCCTCTTGGACTACCAGCCCGCTCACCGCTTCGCGGCGGCCATGCGCTACCACGACCGCTGGAAGGCCGCGGTGCCCGTAGGCCCGTGGCGCGTCTGGGCGCTGCTCGAGTGGGCGCTCTACGCGGGCTTCCCGTTGGTGGGCCTGCTGCTGGCACGTGCGCTTCGCTCGCTGCGCCACCTGCGCGAGGCGCGGCAGGTCACCAGCACGCTCCTGCCGCTGGGAGTGGTTGCCTCGCTGCTGGCCGTGAGCGCGCTCAGCGGCACCAACGAGGTGGCCCGGATGTGGCTCTTCCTGCTGCCCGTCGCGGCCATCGCCGCCGTGCCCGCTTCGGCCCGCGGACGCTCGGTGGAGGCGCTGGCTGCGGCGCAGCTGCTGTTGGCGCTGGTCATGAAGGCCAACCAGCCCTGGTGAGGGCCCGAAGCCGCTTCAGCCCACCACGCGGTTTCGGCCCGTGCGCTTCGCGTCGTACAGCTTCATGTCGGCGCTGCGAACCAGGTCGTCGCCGGACTGCATGGTGGACGACCACTCGGCGACCCCCAGGCTGACGGTCACCGGCAGGCGCGTCCCCTCGAACTCGAAGCGCGTGGTCTCCACGAGCGTGCGCAGCTTCTCCGCGAAGATGAGCCCGTGCGCGCCGTCCAGCTCGGGCGCCAAGATGGCGAACTCCTCGCCGCCCGTGCGGCACACGATGTCGTCGCGGCGCACGTGGTCGCGCACCAGCACGCCCAGCTGGCGGAGCACGGCGTCCCCAGCGAGGTGTCCGTGCGTGTCGTTGACCCCCTTGAAGTGGTCGATGTCGAACGTGACCAGGGCGAAGGTCCGCCCGTAGCGCGTGCACCGCGACACCTCACGCTCGAGCGCCTCGTCGAAGAAGCGCTTGTTGTGCACCTGCGTGAGCCCGTCCACCGTCATCAGGCGGTAGATCTCTTCGTGATACTGGGCCTCCACGTTGCCACCCACGATGAACTTCAGGATGGTGCGCCCGACCTTCAGCTGGTCACCGTCACGCAAGACGATCGTGTCCACCAGCGTGTCGTTGACGTAGCTCCCATTCGTGGACCCCATGTCCTGCAGGACGTACGCGTCCTTGTGGTAGAGCAGCCGGCAGTGGTTGCGGGACACGCTCTCCTGGTCGACCTGCACGTCCGCCTTGCTGGAGCGCCCAATTACCGTGGGACGGCGCGTCAGCGGGATGCGGCGCCCGAGGTCGTCTCCATAGATGACCACCAGGCACGCGTCTTGGTGCTTGGGGGCCTGGGGAGGTAGGTCGGCCGCCGTGATGACGGTCCGGTGGGGGTTCGTGGTCCGCTCGTCGTCGGACATGTGGCGAACATACAGAACTTCTAGGCCGTTGACACTCCCCAATGAACGGGAGCCTCATGAGGGGTCGGCGGAAAACCATCGACATGTCCCTGTTTTGGGATAGTGTCCCGGCAACTCATGGAAAGGAGGGCTCCATGCCCTTGTCGAAGCGACTCATTGCGGAAGTGTTGGGAACGTTCTGGTTGGTCTTCGGAGGCTGCGGTAGCGCGGTCTTGGCGGCCGGCTTCCCCGAGCACGGCATCCACTTCGTGGGGGTCTCGCTGGCCTTCGGTCTGACCGTCATGACCATGGCATACGCCATTGGGCACATCTCGGGCTGCCACCTGAACCCGGCCGTCACCCTGGGCTTGGTCGCGGGCGGCCGTCACCCTGCTGGCGAAGCGGGGCAGTACATCGTGGCCCAGGTGGTGGGCGCATGCGCCGGTGCGGGCGTGCTCTACGTCATCGCCTCGGGCGCCCCGGGCTTCTCGCTCGCAGGCGGCTTCGCGTCCAACGGGTTCGCGGAACACTCCCCAGGGCAGTACAGCATGGTCGCCGCGTTGGTCGCCGAGATCGTGCTCACCTTCATGTTCCTGATGATCATCATGGGGGCCACGGACAAGCGCGCCCCCGCGGGCTTCGCGCCCATCGCCATCGGCCTCGGGCTCACGCTCATCCACCTGATCGGCATCCCGGTCACCAACCTCTCGGTGAACCCGGCGCGCAGCACGGGCCCCGCGGTGTTCGTGCAGGGCTGGGCGCTGGCGCAGCTGTGGCTCTTCTGGGTGGCGCCCATCGTGGGCGGGGTGCTCGCGGGCCTCACCTACAAGAACCTCTTCGAAGAGAAGGCGTGAGCTAGACGCGCCTCGTGAGGCGTGCCAGCCGACGCGCTGCTTGGTCCTCGTCCTCGGCGGGGACCGTCAAGCGTGCATGCGGCAGGGCGCGCTCCGGGTCCTTGCGCTTTCGCTCGTAGAGCTTCGCGAGGGCCAAGTGGACGTGGGCGTGGGTGAGCGGGGTGGCTTGCCCTGCACCGTCTGGGGATCCCTCGAGGGACAGGACGGCCGACAGCAGGGCCTGCTCTTCGCGGTCCACGTCGCCTTCGCGGCGCGCGACCCGCGCGTGCAGCAGCCACGCCTCGGCAGCGTTCGCCCCCTGCCCGTGGGTCAGCACCGCCGCGCTCGCCAGCGCCCGGGCCAGCCCGCCATCCCCAGCGCGCTCGGCCACGCGTGCGCAGGCTAGCTTGTCGCGCGGGTCCTCTTCGGCTCCCAGCCCCGCGAACTGGCCCACCAGCTCCGCCAGCAACGCCGCCAGGGCGATCAAGTCCAGCCGGTTGTGCTCGATGATGCGCGCGATGGGCGCCGCGTCGCCGCCGCGCAGGTAGGCCATGTACAGCCCTGGGATCTCGCTGCCGGCCACGTCGTCCACCCGCTGGAACCCCAGCACCTCGCGCTCGATGTCCACCAGCCGCACCCGCTCCATGCGGCCCTTGAACACGCGCCGCGCACAGTGCAGCAGGTCGAGGTGCGGCGGCACCGGCGGCGCCTTCACGCGGTTCATCACGAAGCGCGTCCGCAGCAGCGGCCAGTCGAAGCTCTTGCCGTTGAAGCTGACCACGCAGCTCGCCTCGCGCAGCTGCTCGGCCAGCGCGTGCAGCATGGGGGCCTCTTCCCCCAGGCGCCGGAGCATGAGCTTGCGTACCACCAGCTGCTCGCCCTCGAAGGCGGCGGTGCCGATCAGGAAGGGCACCGTGCCGGTCCCGCCCATGAGCCCGGTGGTCTCGGTGTCGATGTAGAGCGCACGCGAGAAGTCGAGGCCGCGCATCTGCGGGTCTAGAGCGAGGGTGGCCACCACGTCGGCGTCCACCGTGCGGGCGGCCTTGATGGCGCGCGCGCCGTGCTGCTGCTCGAGGGCACAGCGGTGCTCCACCACATGCAGTTCCCCGTGCTCTGTGAGGTGCGTGGCACCCGGCAGTTCGTGCACGCGCGGGCCCCGAGCCACGTGCTCCCAGCCGGGTGCGCTGCGGCGTGCCCTGCCGCGCGTGCGCATGCGGTCGAGATCGCCACGCACACCCTGGCCCAACGCCTCCGGTGCGGGGGGTGCCTCGGGCAGCGCCGGCTCGGGCACGGGAGCGGGTACTCCACCGGCGGTGGGCACCGTCAGCCGGCCGAGACGAGTGCGGAGGGAGGACACGCTGCCTTGGGTAGTCGCGGCGCACCGCGATGTAAAGGGTGTTCTAGTGGAGCGAGAGCACGCCCACCGAGCGCAGCACGTCCAGCACGATCTCTTTGCGGGTGGGCATGACCCCCGCGATGGGCTCGCCCTGCTCGTCGCTCTCGCCAGCGTCGGGGCCGATGCACGCAGGGCAGCCAGCCTGGCACTCGCACGCCTCCACCAGGCGCCGGGTGCGCTGCAGCAGCACCTCGCGCTCGTCGAACAGGCGCGGGGCCAGGCCGATGCCGCCGGCCACGTAGTCGTAGAGGAAGATGGTGGGGTCGAAGCCCGGCCCGCCCCCCACGCCCTTGCTGGGCGGTCCGTCGGCGTCGGTCTTGTCCCCCAGCGTCCGGCCGAGATCGCGTGGGTCCACCATCAAGCCGATGCTGGCCACCGTGTGCATGGCCTTGGACAGACCGCGCAGCGCATCGATGACCGCGGCACGGGGCTCTGGGCGCGCCTGCACCCAGTCCTCCGGAAACGTGAGCCAGAAGCCCGTGGTGTGCATCTGCATCTCGGGCAGGCGCACGTCGCCGTAGCCCACGTTCTCGTGCGTGTGGAACTTGATCTTCTTGTAGCCCACCACGCGCTCGATGACGCTCACGTCGCCCAGCCCCGCAGCCAGCGACACGTCCGGCGTGAGGCGCACGCTGGCCTGGTCGTCTTGCTCCAGCACGCTCACGCGCGTGTGCGTCTGCGCGGTGGTGTAGTAGTCCGGGGCCACGCCGCGCACGAACGCCTTGTGGTTGTCGAAGTCGAGGCGCTCCACCTGGAACTGCCCGCCGTCGTGCTGGTAGATGGCCTGCACGTGCAGCATGGTGTGCGTGCTGCGCCAGTCCATCTCGGCGATGGTCTTGTCCGTGTCGAGGTCGATGATGACGAAGTTGTCCCAGCCCACGCTGCGCAGGGACACGTTGTTGGCGGGGTAGCTGCCAGCCGCCCAGTGGTAGACCAGCTCGCCGCGACCATCGCGCGCGGGGTGCACCACCTCGTGCTCGGCCAGGAACCCGAGCGCGTCAGCCAGGGCGTCGCGAGGCACGTCGCCGAACGGGTCCGACTCCGAGAAGGGCAGCTCGAACGCGGCGCACTTCAGGTGCTGGATGAGGATCTCCACGTTGTTCGGGTCGATGCGCGCCTCTTCCACGGGCGCACCCACGATCTGCTCGGGGTCGCGCGCCACGAACTGGTCGTGCGGCTGGCTGGAGGTGACCAGCACGGCGATGCTGGGCTCTTGCCGCCGGCCCGCGCGGCCGAAGCGCTGCCAGAGCCCCGCGATGGTGCCCGGATAGCCCGCACACACCACGGCATCGAGCGCGCCGATGTCGATGCCCAGCTCGAGCGCGTTGGTCGACACCACGCAGCGGATGTTGCCCTCGCGCAGGCCCAGCTCGATGCGTCGACGCGTGTCGGGCAGGTAGCCCCCGCGGTAGGCCTGGATGCTCTCCGGCGGCACGTTGGGCATCTTGTCGCGCAGGTACTTGAGCATGACCTCCACGCCGTTGCGCGACTGCCCGAAGACCAGCGTGGCCACGTCGGCCGAGACCAGGTCCACCGTGAGGCGCACGGCCGCTTTGATGTAGCTCTCGCGAATGCCCAGCTCGGCGTTGATGACCGGCGGGTTGTAGACGCGCACGTGCCGCGGGCCCGACGGCGCGCCGCTCTCGCCCAGCACCCGCACGGGGCGGCCCACGATGCGCGACGCGTGCTCGGCCGGGTTGCCGATGGTGGCCGACGCCGCGATGAAGAGCGGCTCGCTGCCGTGGAAGCGCGCGATGCGCTGGAGCCTCCGCACCACGTTGGCGAGGTGCGAGCCGAACACGCCGCGGTACATGTGGAGTTCGTCCACCACCACGAAGCGCAGGTTGGCGAAGAAGCGCGCCCAGTTGGCGTGGTGCGGCAGGATGCTGGCGTGCAGCATGTCCGGGTTGGTGATGAGCACGCCCGCCCGCTCTCGCGCCGCCCGCCGCGCGTCGCCGGGGGTGTCCCCGTCGTAGGTGATGGCGCCCTGCCCGATGCCCGCGTCGCGCAGCAGCCCGCGCAGGCCGTCTTCTTGGTCACGCGCCAGCGCCTTGGTGGGGAACAGGTAGAGCGCCCGCGCGGTGCTGTCCCGCGCGAGGCCGTCCATGACCGGCAGGTGGTAGCAGAGGCTCTTGCCCGACGCGGTGGGCGTGGCCACCACGAAGTCGTGCCCCGCGGCGGCGTGCGCGAGGGCCTCGAGCTGGTGGGTGTAGAGCGAGGTGATGCCTCGCTTCTGCAGCGCCTCGCGCACGGGCCCCGCCAGCGAGTCTGGGACGGGGCCAGTGCGCGCCTCGCGCGGCGGCAGCTCGTGGGCCAGCACCATGTTCTTGCCGCGCCGGCCGTCCTCCCAACGCTCGAGCACCGAGGCGATACCGACTTCTCGCTGCCACGGCGCACGGCGGCGCCCATCGAACGCTTCGCTGGACATGGGGGCCACTGTACGCGCGTGCAGTGCCCCGAGCAAGAGCGCTGCAAGACGCTCGGCGCCACATTCCGTGACGGCTCGCCTGCTCTAGCTCCGAGCACCAGCATGACCATCGACGCCACCGAGCTCCATCGCCGCCTCCGCGCGCTGGACGTGCACCTCGCCGAGAGCACGGACCTCTTCGATCACTTCTGGCCCCTCGAGCTCGGCCCTCCCACCGGCGAGGCCGCGCTGGCGGAGGCCGAGCAGGCCTGTGGCATCCCCGCCCCCGAGCCGCTGCGCTCGTTCCTGTTGCAGCACGCAGCCAGCGGGCGCTTTGGGTACAGCCTCAAGGAAGAGCACCTCGAGGCGCTGGATGCGGAGTACACCGGCGCTCAGGGCGGCTTCATGCTGTTGAGTCCCGTCGAGATGGTGGAGGCGCGAGCGCGTATCGCGGCCTACATGGACGAGGGATTCGATCTGGGCGCCATGCTGCCGTTCGTGAAGGACCACAGCGCCGCCACCTGGCTGTGTGTGACCACCGGCCGCCACGGCGTGGTCGTCGCGCACGTCCACCACGACGCGGACGATGGGAGTTCGGGCGGGGAGCTGACGGGTTCTTCGGGGGGGGGGGCGGCGGGGGGGTCCGGCCCCCCTTGGGAGGACCAGCCCGAGCAGGGGTGGCCGCCCGCGAGGCCTTCGGGCTCGAGCCGGCGTGAGACCAGCCGCGCTAGAGCACCTCGGCCAGGCGCAGGAGCTGCGAGCTGAGCTCCACTCCTTCGGCGCGCGCGTGCGCGAGGTTGACGATGATCTTGGCGCGACCGTCTTCCATGAGAACCGCCAGGGTGGTGGCATTCACCGCGTGCTGGCGCTCCACGCCCACGGTGAGCAAGCGACGCCTGCGCGTGGTGGTGGTCAGCGCGGAGAGCGAGGAGTCCAGCCCCGAGCACACCACGACCACGTCCACACCGTTGGCGGCGCCCGTCTCGATGGCACCGGTGGAGTATGGCGCCACCGTGGCGCGCATGGGCAGGCCCTGCACGGTGGAGCGCGACAGGGCCCCGAGTCCGCGCGCGAACGCTGCCGCTTCGCCCTGCGACGAGGCGTTGTTGGCGGCGTGCAGGATCAAGATGTCCAGCGAGCCCCCGGCCCGGTTGGGCAGCGTGCGCTCATAGGACAGGGCGCGCGCGATGACCGGCGAGAGCCGCGCTGCGCTGGACGCATCGGCGCGGGTGTGGAGCGGGGCCACGCACAGCAGGAAGACGAACGACAGGATGAAGAATCGAATGATCACGTCAATTCCTCCTGTGTTCGACGCCGATGAGGAACGAAGTGCCCGCCATGGACGCTCCGGGGAGAGGGGACTCGGCCTGCTGTGGCAGGTTGGCTTGCACGCGGAGCGAGAGCCACACCGGCAGTGAGCTGCCGACCTGCTGCTCGAGCATGGCGCTCAGCTGGACGCTGGTGTCGATGTTCGCCGTGAGGATGGACGTGGGGACTCCGGCATACATGAGGTAGTCGCGCCCCGTGGCGAGGGCCACGGAGAGGCCGTAGCGCATGCTGTCGCTGCGCAGCGAGCCGCGCGCCATGAGGCCCGCGAGGACCGACGCGTTGATGTCCTCGGTGCCCACGGTGGGGACTTGGGTGTCGTCGCGGGGCACGAAGTACGTGTAGGACACGAAGGCCGAGAGCAGGAGCAGGTCGCTGTGCTTGTATTCGGCTTCCGCGTCGCCACCGACGAACCAACGCGAGCCCGCTTCGTTCACGAAGGTTCGACGCACGATGGGCGCGAAGTCTTCAATGACCAGGTTGCGCATGCGCCCGACCCAGGCTGTGGCCCCGAGCCGCAGCCCCGCGCGCGGCGAGACCGTGAGCGCGATCTCACCGCCGTCGTTGGCCGGGTTTTGGAGCTGGGGGCGCCCTTCGAGCAGGATCAAGCCGCTGGTCGGGTCCACGAAGCGGCCGCCCACCTCCACGTAGGTCGGCGCGCGAAAGGCGCTGGCCCCCACCAAGCGAATGGCGAGGTCGTCCGTGTGATAGACGAGCGACCCGCGGTACGAGAAGGCCAGGTCGCCGGTCATGGTGGGGATGTCCCCGCGCAGCGCGCCGGTGAACGACCAGCGGTCGGTGGGGTCCCACGCGAAGCGACCATAGAAGCCCCAGCCGGTGCGGTAGTCGCCGTTCTCGTCGGGGTGGATGTACGGCGCGGTCACCCGGTCGAGGTCGAACTGGGCGCCGAAGGTGGCGGTCAGGGTCGGGTGCGGGACGAGCGTGAACTCCGACCCGACGCTGGTCCGGGCGCTGCGCGTTCCGTCATACGAGAAGCCCGAGTAGTCGAGGCGATCGGTCTGGATGGCGCGGAGCTGCGTGCGCGCGAACGCGCCGATGGTGCCGAGCGCGCCTGGGAGGTCACGGGAGGTGAAGCGCAGCTGCGCCATGCCCAAGAGCCGCTGCTCGCGGATGTCTTCGAGGACGAAGTGCTCGAGCGAGGAGCCGTGCGCGATGGAGCCGCTGACTTCGAAGTCGAGCTGACCGGCAGCAAGCGTCGCGCCCAGGCGGGCCAACAGGGCGCCCGAGATGCGCGGCTCTAGCGTGCCGCTCTGCGAGTCGGAGAACACCGAGTCATAGGACGCGTGGGCAAAGACCGCGCGCTGGAAGCGCTCGCCCGCCCGTGAGTACACGCCCGCGAGGTCCGTGACGGGGTGCCCCGCGGTGTCGATGCCCACCTCGGCGCGCACGGCGCCCTGCGGCACGGTCCCGAAGCCGCGATAGCTGACCAGCTGGATGACGCCGGTGTACGCGTTGGCGCCATAGATGGTGCTGACGGGACCGCGCACCACGTCGATGCGCTCGAGATCGCGCGGGTGGATGGGCACCGTGGACCAGTCGATGGCCCCGTCCACCGGGCTGTTGAGCGGCATGCCGTCCAACATGATGATGACGTTGTTGCCGGTGATGCCCCCCGCGCCGCGCATGGCGACCAAGTAGCTCCCCGGTGCCACGCGCTGGACCTGCACACCCGTGACCAAGCGCAGCAGCTCCGGGATGGTGCGTGCCCCCGAGAGGCGGATGGCGCGCGCGTCGAGTGTGGTCACCGACGCTGGCGCCGACAGCACGTTCTCTTCCGTGCGAGACACGGCGCTGGTGGTGCCCATCGTGTCTTCGAGTTCTAGCCCCAACAGGTCCTCGAGGGACTCCTCTTCGATCGCACCTTCACGGGAGGGTTCGTCGGCTGGGGTGTCCTCCGCGACCGGCTCTTGAGCATGCACGCGGGTGGCACCCAGCGAGGCCAGCACCACGAGCGCCAGAGCCCAAGAAGCGCGGTGACTCATGGCGTCTCCAGCCGCGTCGTGGGCTCGGGGTCGAACGCGTGGAAGCACCCCTCGATGTCGTTGCCCTCGCGGAAGCCCACGAGCGCGAAGCGGCCCGCGATCTCGTTGACCCGCTGGAGCTCGATGTCCACCGTGCCGCTCACGAAGTTGAGGTCGGCGCTGTCGCTGCCCGCCGAGAGCCGCATGGCGGCCTGCGCGAAGCCATCTTCGTGGCGGAGCGCGGCGTCTGGCGTGGCGCCGATGACGAGCGGCCAGGCAACGTCGCTCGGCATTCCCCCGCCCACGGAGTCGAGCGTCAGCTCGAACCCGAAGTAGGGCGCGAAGCCCACCAGCGACACCTCGCTGCGGGTGAGGGTGAAGTTGGTTCGGATGAGGTTCTGGAAGTTGGTGGCGTCGAGCGTGGCGTCCATGACCACCGGCACAGCTTGGAGCTCGCCCCGAAACGAGATGACGCCGAGGCAGCTCTCATCCTGTTCGAACGCATCACGGCAGGCGTCCACGGCGGCCTGCCATTCGGCCGCGGACTCCGCGTCGCAGAGGTAGTCCTCCTCCGAAAACGCCGACTCTGTGTCGAAGCCGCTGGTGCAGCCGCCGCTCCAGATGGCCGCGCCCGCGATCAGTGCTGCTACGAACCTGTGCATCGCTACCCTCAGTTGAGCCCGACGTCCGAATCCACGCACGGCGCTGTGACGCTGATGAGAAGGCTGTCAGTCGGCGACCAACGTGCGTCGATCGTGACGCCGATCTCGCCATCCCCAGACGGGATCACGACAGTGTCCGCGCCGGGCGTGCCCGTGAAGCGCTCCAGCGTCACGTTCCCTTCGAGCGCCGCGACTTCCAGCACGGTGGTCTCGTCCGGCAGCGTCTGCCACTCGAACTCGAGCCACATCTCGTCCGCAGCGGGCAGCCCCACCGCCAGGCGCGGCACCACCGTGATGTCCGCGCCGATGGCGTCGCCTTGCAGGTCGTGTTGCTTCAGTTCCAGTTCGAGGAAGCGCTGCTCGCCGTTGATGGTGACGGTGGCGTTGATCTTCACCTCGTTGAACACGGCGGTGGCGAGGTCGGGCTCGCCGGGCATGCTCGGCGACTCGTCCGCGAGGTACTCGCGCTCGCACGAGATTCCGGCCGCGAGCGCCTCGGCACCGCGCAACTCGATGTCCACCATCTCGCCGTCGATGATGCCTCGCACGATGAGGTGGGGCTCTTCGCCTTCCCACGCGATGCCGCCGCCGCCTCCACCCGAACAACCGAACAAAACCGGGCAGGCAAGCAGCACAGTGAAGGGATGGCAGATTCTCATGGGGCGTTCTCCCGAGAGGGCGGCACCTACCACGAGGCGACCGCCGTTGACCTTCATGATAGGTGTTTCCCCCCATGAGTGGAACGACCGCGCGCGATTTCGCGACCGAACCAGAGACTTTTCTCGGTCGCTGCGACCCGCGTCCGCTCCCAGCGGACATCATGGCAGCCTGATACCATCTCATCCGCGCTGCGCGTATCCCTTGGACGCAGCTGTGAAGCTACACTCACGGGCGACTGGTTGAACCACTTTGTCTATGATACTATCAGCTCCGTGAGACGACACTCGTTCGGTTCGGGCGGCGCGGGGCACGCGCTGCTCATCGCTACACTCGCCCTTTGGGGGTGCGACACCGTCGGTACCATCGGCACCGCGCCGGCCGATCGTCCTGTCCCTCCAGAGCCGGACCTCCCTCCGCCGCCGTTTGCGCCGGCGCCCGCTCAGCTGCTGCGCCTCACGGCCGAGCAGTTCGACAACGTGGTCCACGACCTGTACGGCGATGACGTGGTGAGCGCGCTGCCGCTCGAGCCCGACGTGCGCCTCGCGGGGTTCTTCGCCGTGGGCGCGGGCGTGGACAGCATCTCCGAGAGCGGCGTGAACCAGTACGAGGCGCAGGCGCTGTCCATCGGTGAGCAAGTCATGACGGCGGGGCCGGCGCGCGACGCGCTGTTCGACTGCACGCCCAGCGGGACGACGGACGACGCGTGCGCGCGCGCGTTCATCACGCGTCATGGCCGGATGACCTACCGGCGCAGCCTCACCGAGGCGGAGATCACGCGCTTCGTGACGCTGGCGCGCGAGGCGGCCACCGTACGGGGTGACTTCCACGCTGGGCTCAGCCTGGTGGTAGCAGCTCAGCTGCAGTCGCCGAACTTCCTGTACCGCCGCGAACTGGGCGAGGCGCTCCCGTCCACGGAGGGGCAGCCCGAGGGCTATCGTGAGCTGCGTGGCACGGAGCTGGCCAGCCGGCTCAGCTTCTTCCTGTGGAACACCACGCCGGACGCCGACCTCCTCGATGCCGCAGAGTCCGGTGCCCTCGACACCACGGAAGGCCTCGAAGCCGAGGTGCGCCGAATGGTCGATGATCCCCGCACGCGGCGCGCTGTGCGCTCCTTCTTCTCCGAGATGCTGCAGCTCGACCGACTGAGCAACCTCTCGAAGGACAGGAACGCGTTCCTGCACTACTCCCCTGCCGTGGGCCCGGCTGCGCGTGAAGAGACCCTGCTCACCATCGAGGACCACGTCTTCGGGCAGGACGCCGACTACCGCGACCTGATGACCACGCGCACCACCTTCGTCGATCGCACCCTCGCGGCCATCTATGAAGTGCCGGCGCCCACCCGAGAAGGCTTCGGGCGCTATGAGCACTCGGCGACCGGCATGCGCCGCGGCCTGCTGGGACAGCTGTCGTTCCTGGCGCTGCACGCGCACGCCACGCGCTCCTCGCCCACGCTCCGCGGTCGCTTCGTGCGCATCAACCTGCTGTGCACGGAGGTGCCGCCGCCGCCCGCCAACGTGGCCGTGGACCTGAGCGAGACCGACGCCACGCTGTCCATCCGCGACCAGCTGTGGGAGCACCGCGAGAACCCGGTGTGCGCCAGCTGCCACGAGCTGATGGACCCGATCGGCCTCGGCTTCGAGAACTTCGACGGGCTCGGTCAGTTTCGCGACGTGGACTGGCGCCTCACCTTCGGCCCCGACGGCGACGTGGTCCGTGACGACAACGGCGACCGCGTGCTGGCGCGCGGCCCGGAGCTGGACGTGACGGGCGAGCTGGACGGGGTGCCCTTCGAGACGCCCATCGAGCTGACCGATGCGCTGCGCAACCACCCGGACCTGCCCACCTGCTTGACCCGCAGCGTCTATCGCTACGCGACGGGCCATGAAGAGCTGCGCAGTGAGGCCGCCCAGCTGGTGGCCCTGGGAGAGAGCTTCGCGGACTCGGGCTACCGCGTGAAGGAGCTGCTGGTCCAGGTGGCCCTGTCCGAGGGCTTCCGCCGCGCCAGCGGCCTGCGCACCGTCGCCGAGGAGACCAACTGATGGCCAAGACCACGATCAGCCGACGCACCCTGCTCAAGGGCATCGCCGCCGGAGGCGCCACCGTCGCCATCGGGCTGCCGACCCTGGACATCTTCTGCAACAGCAACGGCACCGCGCTCGCGCAGGGCTCACCCTTTCCCGTGCGCTTCGGCGTGTGGATCTGGGGCAACGGCAACATCCCAGAGCGCTGGACGCCGCTCTCCACGGGCCGCAACTACCAGCTGAGCACTCAGCTGAGCGGGCTCATGCCGGTGCGCGACGACGTCACGGTCGTCACGGGCACCATCGCGGCTTCGGTAGCCCGTGAGCCGCACAACGACGGCTCGGCGTCGTTCCTCGCGGGGACGCCCATCCTGGCGACCGGTCAGCACGACATCCTGGCGCCCACCGTCGACGTTCTCGCTGCGAACGCCATCGGCGGCGCCACCGCCTTCCGGTCCATCCAGGCCGGTGTGGAGCCCGACCTCGGGAACGGCACGGTGAGCGTGAACGGGCCTGGCAGCAACAACCCAGCCACGGTCGACCCGCTCACGCTGTACCACAAGCTCTTCGGCGAGGGCTTCGCCCTGCCCGGCGAGGAACCGGTCATCGACCCGCTCTGGCAGCTGCGGCGGAGCGCGCTCAGCTCGGTCATGGAGGAGTCGGCGGCGCTGCGGTCTCAGCTCGGCACCCACGACCAGCGGCGCCTCGACGAGCACCTCGACGGGGTCCGTGAGCTCGAGCTGCGTCTCCTGCGGTTCGAGGAGGACCCTCCGAACCTGGCAGCGTGCGGCCTCGCGCGGATCCCGCTGGACGCCTACCCCGAGGTCAACAGCCGCCCGCAGATGAAGGAGCGGCACCGCATCATCGCAGACTTGCTGACCATGGCGCTCGCGTGTGACCGCACCCGCGTGGTGCACACCATGTTCTCGCGCGGCGGCAGCAACGTGCGCTTCCCGGGCGTGGCCACGGGGCACCACGAGCTCAGCCACAAGATCGACCCCACCTCGCAGGACCAGCTCGACATCATCGTGAAGCAGATCGTCGACGAGTACGCCTACTTCGTGCAGGCGCTCGCCGCCGTGCCCGAGGGTGACCGGCGCCTGCTGGACAACGTGGCTGTCGTAGCCAGCAGCGACTGCTCCTTCGGCGCCGAGCACGACATCATCGAGTACCCCATCCTCATCGCGGGCAGCGCGGGGGGCGCACTCGTGAGCGGAGAGCACATCCGCGCCGAGGGTGAGGTGGCGTCCAAGGTCTCCTTCTCGCTGCTGCGCGCCGTGGGTGCGAGCGTGCAGCGATTCGGGGTGAACGAAGCCGAGGCGACCACCGGTCTCACGGGGCTCGAGACCTGAGATGCGCTGGCACGCCTCGATTCATGCTCTCCCCCTCGCTGCCCTGGTGGCCTTGGCCACGGCCGCGCTGCCCAGCTGCGCCGAGAGCGCGCCCGGCGAGACGCACGTCTACGTGATCGACGAGCTGCGCATCCTGACCTCGCCCGAGGTGGTGGACGGTGTGTCCATCGTCGATGGCTTCGACCTCGACGGCGTCGATGGCCCGCCAGCAGGCGCGACCTGCCGCGACCACCCCGACTGGGTGGCGCCAGATGGCCGCCTGGGCATCGACAACCAGCTCGCGGGTGGCGGCCTGGCCCAAGTGGTGCGCCTCTTGGCGGAACAGGAGGAGGACAGCACGGCCCTGTTCGAGGGGCTGGTGCAGGGAGCGGTCACCGCCGGCACCCTCCTTGTGCTGCTCCGGTTCGACGACGTGAACTCGTTCGAGAACGATGACCACGTGACGATGACCGTGCTCCTCGGTGAGCCCTTCGCCGTGGGCGTCGGCACGGACGGGCGACTGCTGGCGGGTCAATCGTTCGACATCCGCCCAGACACCGAGCCCGTGGTGGTGGAGACACGTATCCGCGATGGGGTGCTCCACGCGGAGGGTGTCGAGCTCGGGCTCACGGGCTCCATCCTGGATGTGGAGTTCGATATCCCCCTCACGCTCGGACAGATGCGGGTCGAGTTCAACCCCAACGGCACGGTCACCGGTGTGTTGGGCGGCGCGCTCCCCTGGAACACCATCGCGGACGTCATCCCGCGCATCGGCGGCGCGTCGCAGTACGCCGACCTCGGCCGCCGCGTCCTGGGGGCCATGGCGGACATCATGAATCTCGAGACAGGGCAGTGCGATCGGCTGTCCGCTTCCATCCGTACGCACGGAGTGCCCGCTTTCATCCTCGACGAGGCCCCGTCCGCAGTGGCCGACGCTGGCACCCCCTGAGGTGACCACTGGCGCGGCTGTGTGCATTTGGTAGCTTCTGCTCATGTCCGCGCGCTTCGAGACCGACACCTCCCAGTACCCGCTCGTGGCGGTCAGCATCCCGAGCCAGCGCGTCACGGACGACGAGATCCTGCGTTTCATCGCTGGCCAGCGCGAGCTGCTGGGCCGCCGCACCAAGCACCTGGTGCTGTGTGACGCGCGCACCGGTCACGTGCTCCCCGCCACGCAGCGCAAGCTGTTCGGCGACTGGCTGAAGGAGTCCCAAGACGGGACGCGCCGCTACACCGCCGGCATGGCCGTGGTGGTCGACAACGCGCTCATCCGCGGCGCGCTCACGGCGGTGCTGTGGGTGGTGGAGCCGGCCTGCCCCACGAAGATCGTGGCCACGGTGGACGACGCCATCACGTTCCTGACGGAGTGTGGCGAGCGGGCCGGCCTGCCAGACGTGCGCGCCAAGCTGGACGCGGCTCGCGCCCACCGCCGCAGCGCCTGACGGGCAACACCTCTCGCGTCAGGCGGCCGGTTGGTGGGGCCGCTTGCGAACACGCATGTTGATGGCCTCCACCACGAGGCTGAACGCCATGGCGAAGTAGATGTAGCCCTTGCTGACGTGCTGGCCGAGACCCTCCGCCACGAGCATGACCCCGATGAGGATGAGGAAGGACAGCGCCAGGATCTTGAGCGTGGGGTGCTTCTCCACGAAGTCGCCGATGGGTTTCGCGGAGATCAGCATGACGATGGTGGACACGATCATCGCAACGACCATGACCCAGATTTGGTCGGCCATGCCCACAGCGGTGATCACCGAGTCCAGCGAGAAGACCACGTCCACCATCATGATCTGAGCGAGGACGGCTGCTGCGTTCTTGGCGGCCTTGGCGGCCATCGCCGGGTCCGCCGGCAGCCCGTCTCCCTCGATCTTGTTATGGATCTCGTGCGTGCTCTTGGCGATCAGGAACGCTCCGCCGGCCAGCAGGATCAGGTCTCGCCCGGAGAGTTCGTTCCCCGCGATGGTGAACACCGGCTCGGTGAGGCTCATGATCCACTCGATGGCCATCAGCAGCCCGATACGCATGGCCAGCGCCAACATCAGGCCAATGCGCCGCAGCCGCTCGCGCTGATGGTCCGGCATCGGCGCCACCAGGATGGCGATGAAGATCACGTTGTCGATCCCCAGCACGATCTCCATCGCGGTCAGGGTGAAGAGGGCTACGAGGGCATCGAGTAGAGCGGCGTCCATGCCCGCCGACGGTAGCGTGAACGTGGACACGCGGCTATCACCGATTATGCCTGGCACCCCCGCGCCCGAGCGTCCCCTGCGGCGCCTCCTCGCCTACGCAGCGCCGCATCGTGGCCGGGTGCGCCTGGCGGCCACCTACTCGTTCCTGAACAAGCTCTTCGACCTGGCCCCACCGCTGCTGATCGGCGCGGCCGTGGACGTGGTGGTCACCCGCGAGCAGTCGCTCATCGCGGGCTTCGGCGTGGTGGAGCCTTCGCACCAGCTGTGGGTGCTGGCGCTGCTCACGGTGATCATCTGGGGGCTCGAGTCGGTCTTCGAGTACCTCTTCCAGGTGGCCTGGCGAAACCTCGCGCAGGACATGCAACACCAGCTGCGCATCGAGCTCTACGACCACGTGCAGTCGCTGGACGTGGCCTGGTTCGAGGAGCGCGGCACCGGCGAGCTGATGAGCGTGCTGAACGACGACGTGAACCAGCTGGAGCGCTTCCTGGACACCGGCGCCAACGAGCTGATCCAGGTGGGCACCACCGTGCTGGTGATCGGCGCGGTGTTCTTCGCGCTGGCGCCGTCCGTGGCCGTGCTGGCGTTCCTGCCCGTGCCCTTCGTGCTGTTCGGCTCGTTCCGCTATCAGACCCTGCTGATGCCGCGCTACGCCCGGGTGCGCGACAAGGTGGGCTCCCTCAACAGCCGCCTGGCCATCAACCTGGGCGGCATCCGCACCATCAAGAGCTTCACCAACGAGGCTCACGAGCTGCGCCGCCTCGAGCAAGAGAGCGAGGGCTACGCGGAGGTCAACCAGCACGCCATCAAGCTGAGCGCCGCGTTCGTGCCCATCATCCGCATGGTCATCGTGGTGGGCTTCATCGCCACCTTGATCGCCGGCGGGGAGCTGGCGCTCGCTGGGACGCTGGCCATCGGCTCGTTCTCGGTGATGGTGTTCCTCACGCAGCGCCTGCTCTGGCCGCTCACGCGCCTGGGCGAGACCTTCGACCTCTACCAGCGGGCCATGGCGTCCACCACGCGTGCGCTGGACCTCTTGGACACGAAGCACGCGCTGCCCGACGGCGACCAGGAGCTGCAGAGGGGCGAGGTGCGCGGGGCCCTCTCCCTGCGCGACGTGGCGTTCGCCTACCGCCCCGACGTGCCCGTGCTGCGCGGCCTGAACCTCGAGGTGCCGGCGGGCCAGACGGTGGCGGTGGTGGGCGCCACCGGCTCCGGGAAGTCCACGCTGGTGAAGCTGCTGCTCCGCTTCTACGACCCCAGCTCGGGCTCGGTGACGCTCGACGGCCACCCGTTGCCCGCGCTCACGCTGAGCTCCCTGCGCGGAGCGATCGGCCTCGTGAGCCAGGACGTGTTCCTGTTCCATGGGACCGTCCGCGAGAACATCGCCTATGGTCGGCTGGACGCCACGGACACCGAGATCCTCTCAGCCGCCCGCAAGGCGGAGGCCCTCGAGTTCATCGAGGCGCTCCCGGAGGGGCTCGACACCATCGTGGGCGAGCGCGGACAGAAGCTCTCGGGCGGGCAGCAGCAGCGCCTCTCCATCGCGCGCGCCATCCTCAAGGACCCACCCATCCTGGTGTTCGACGAGGCCACCTCGGCCGTGGACAACGAGACCGAGGCCGCCATCCAGCGCTCGCTGGCCGAGGTGAGCCGCGGGCGCACCACGGTGGTGATCGCCCACCGCCTCTCCACCATCCGCGCGGCCGACCGCATCGACGTGCTCAGCGAGGGGCGCGTGGTGGAGTCCGGCAAGCACGAGCAGCTGCTGGCTCGAGACGGCCTCTACGCTAGCCTGTGGCGTGTTCAGACCGGCGAAGCCGCGCCGCACTGACGCCCCTCGGCGGCCCCCCGGGCTGGCCCCAGCGCCCCCCGCGTGATACGGGAAGCCGCAGCGCGTCGAGCCGATGGGTGGAATCCCGCGACGTCCAAAGGCATGCAGCACTACCCAGAACGAGAGCCCCCGCGCCCCGGTCTCGCGCTCAGCTTCCTCCTGGCAGCGCTGGTGCTGGCCGTGTTCCTGCCCCTGTGGGCCGGCTTGTACACGGATCTGCGCTGGTTCCGCTCGCTCGGGCACGGCTCTGTGTTCGCCACCATCTTGCGCACCCGGCTTACCGTCGGGGGCATCTCGGGGCTCGCGTTCGCGGGGTTCCTCTATGCCCAAGGCCGCCTGGCGCTGCGCCTCTCGGCCCGCTTTGCCTCGCCTCGCCCGCGCACGCCCAACGGGCTCGCCACGCCGCCGCTCGACCTGGGCAACTGGGCACCGCGCATCGTGGCGCCGGTGTCCATCCTGGCGGGCGTGGTCTACGGCCTGATCGCCTCGCAGTCCTGGGAGGTCTACGCGCAGTACGTGCAAGGCGTGGCGTTCGGGCGCCGCGACCCGCTCTTCGGGCACGACCTGGCCTTCTACTTCTTCGACCTGCCCGCGCTGCACGCCGTGTTCGGCGCCACGCAAGCCGTGGTGGTGCTGAGCGGCATCCTGGTGGCCGCCGTGTACGCGCTGCGCGGCGGCGTGGTGCTGGACGTGGGCAAGCTGCGCGCCCACCGGCGTGTGCGCATCCACGCGAGCGTGCTGCTCGCCGGCTTCCTGGTGCTGCTGGCGCTGGGCGCGTGGCTAGACCGCTTCGAGCTGGTCTACTCGGCCGAGGGCCCCGTGGCGGGCGCGAGCTATGCCGACGTGCACGCGCGGCTGCCGGCGCTGGCCATCTTGAGCGGCGTGGCCGTGCTGGCGGCCCTGCTGGTGCTGGTCAGCGGGTGGCGGCAGGGGCTGCTCATGGTGGGCGCGGCGCTCGGCCTGGTCATCGCCACGGATCTCCTGGCGGTGCGCATCTACCCGGCCATCGTGGAGCGCTTCAGCGTGCAGCCCAACGAGGCGCAGCGCGAAGCGCCCTTCATCGCCTACAACATCGAGGCCACTCGTCACGCCTTCGGGCTCGACCAGGTCATCGAACGCGACCTGAACACCGCGCGCGCCCTCACGGCCGAAGACATCGCCAACAACCAGGCCACGCTCGACAACGTGCGGCTGTGGGACCACCGCGAGCTGCTGGACACGTTCGCCCAGATCCAAGAGATCCGCACCTACTACGACTTCACCTCGGTGGACAACGACCGTTACATGGTGAACGGGCAGCTGCGCCAGATCATGCTCTCGCCGCGCGAGCTGCAGGCCGAGGCGCTGCCTTCGCGCACGTGGATCAACGAGCACTTCACGTTCACTCACGGCTACGGCCTGACGCTGGGCCCGGTGAACCAGACCACGCCCGAGGGGCTGCCCGTGCTCTACGTGCAGGACATCCCGCCGCAGTCCGCGCCCGAGACGGGCATCACCGTCACGCGCCCCGCCATCTACTTCGGCGAGCTGAGCAACGACCACGTCTTCGTGCGCACGCGCAACGACGAGTTCGACCACCCGGCAGGTGAAGAGAACGTCTACACCACGTATACGGGCCGGGCTGGGGTGCGCCTGGACTCGTTCTGGACGCAGCTGCTGGTGGGCCTGCGCCTCGGGCAGCTCAAGCTGCTGCTCAGCAACGACATCACCGAGGACAGCCGGGTCCTGCTGTACCGCAACATCCGCACGCGGGCCGAGCGCATCGCGCCGTTCCTCACGTTCGACCGCGACCCCTACATGGTCGTGCGCGACAACGGCACGCTGTCATGGGTCCTGGACGCGTACACGCGCAGCGACCGCTATCCGTTCGCGCAGCCGCTGGCCGACGGCACCAACTACATGCGCAACTCCGTGAAGGTCATCATCGACGCCTACGACGGCACGGTGGACTTCTACGTGAACGACGACGCCGACCCGGTGCTGGCCACCTACCGGCACATCTTCCCCGAGCTCTTCCGCGACCTCAGCGAGATGCCCGAGGACCTGCAGCGCCACCTGCGCTACCCGCTCGACCTCTTCGGCGTGCAGACGCGCGTGTTCACCACGTATCACATGAACGAGCCCGAGCTGGTCTACAACCGTGAGGACCAGTGGGAGGTGCCGCAGCTCACGCGCGCAGACGCGTCGCAGCCCATGTCGCCGTACTACACGGTCATGCGGCTGCCCGAGGAGGAGCGCGAGGAGTTCATCCTCATGCTGCCCTACTCGCCGAAGCGGAAGGAGAACCTGGCGGCCTGGATGGTGGCGCGCAGCGACGGAGAGCACCGCGGCGAGCTCATCGTGTATCGGCTGCCGCGTGACCGGCTGGTCTTCGGCCCGCAGCAGATCATGAACCGCATCCACCAGGACGCGGAGATCTCGCGGCAGGTGTCGCTCTGGGATCAGCGCGGGTCGCAGGCGCTCTTCGGGACGCTGCTCGTCATCCCCATCGAGGAGTCGCTGCTGTACGTGGCGCCGCTCTACCTGCGCTCGGCGCGCGATGGCGGCAGCGCGCGCGCCCCGGGCACGGGCGGTGGCGGACGCATCCCAGAGCTGAAGCGCGTCATCGTGGTCTACCAGAACCAGATCGTGATGGAGCAGACCCTGGACTTGGCGATCGCGCGGCTCTTCGGCGCCCCTGTGCCAACAGAGGTGGAAGCCGGGGAGACCGAAGCCCCCGCAGCCCATGACCCACGCCCCGACAGCGTCGAGGCCCGCCATCTTGGACCCGGACGCGCCCAGCCCCACGGACACCGAGGCCACGGACGCACCCCTCCCGGACCTCAGCAGCGACGCACGGGTGCGGGCCCACCAGCTGTACGAGCGCGCCCTGCGTGCTCAGCGAGAGGGACGCTGGGCGGACTACGGCGAGGCGCTGAACGAGCTGGGCGAGACGCTCGCCGAGCTGCGCGCCGAAGCGGACGGACCCGCTGCGGGCGCTCCATCACCTTGATGGACTGACTCCACCAACACGGTCGGATGGGGACCACCGTGTAGGCAATCCACGTCACGAATGGCTTGGTTTTGCGCCGCCCACCGCTTGGCCCGGGACATGCACTGACGTGTAGGCATGTCGCTTTGTGCGCTTCGAGTGCAAGGCCAACGAGGAGCAGATTATGAATCGCGACCAAGTACAAGGTAAGTGGGACCAAGTGAAGGGCCGAGCCAAGCGCGCCTGGGGCGAGCTGACGGACGACGACTTCACCAAAGCGGACGGGTCCGTCGACAAGCTCTATGGAATCATCCAGGAGAAGTTCGGCGACACCAAGGAAGCCATCCAAGCGAAGCTCGATGCGCTTCACCTGAAGTCATAAGGAGGACGATCATGCTCTGGACAATCGCCGTCATTCTGTTGGTCCTCTGGGCCGTGGGACTCGTCACGTCGTACACGATGGGTGGGTTCATCCACATCCTGGTCGTGCTCGCCATCATCGTGGTCCTCGTGCGGGTCATTCAAGGCCGCAGGGTCGTGTGATGTTCGGGGGGCAGGGCTCACGCGAGTCTTGCCCCCTTCGACTTGCCCCCTTGACAGGAACGTGAACGACGTTTACTAAACGCTCATGGTTCACGAAACGCCCGTGGCGGCTCTGCCCAAGACCCGCCGCCGTCAGGTCAGCGAAGAGCGCATCTTGGATGCGGCCACGCACATGGTCCTGGCGCAGGGTTACGACGGGCTGAACATGAAGGACGTGGCCGACGCCGCGGACTACACGCCCGGCGCGCTCTATCGCTACTTCCCCTCGAAGTCGGCCCTGCTGGCGGCCGTGGTGGTGCGGCTGCTCGGACGCCTGTCGGACGACCTGGTGGCGCTCGAGGAGGCCCCCGCGGCCCGCACGACGTTGGCCCGTGTGGTGGCGCTGGGGCTCTGCTACCGGCGCTTCGCGCTGACTCAGCCACACGCCTTCGGGCTCTTCTCGGCCATGCTGGCGGACCCGCGCGTGCTCTTGCCCGAGCCGGAGGAGCGCGCCGTCATCGTGATGGCGATGCACCGCACGCTGATGCCGCTGGCACGCCAGCTGGACCACGCGGCGCAGGTGGGCGAGCTGCCCCCGGGTGCCACCGAGACGCGCGCACTCATGCTGTTCACCTCGCTGCACGGGGCGCTCCAGCTCGGGAAGCAAGAGCGCCTGGCGCTGCTGCCCATCGCCACGGACACGCTGGTGCACAGCCTGCTCGAGGCGTTGCTGGTGGGGCTCGGTGCCCCGCGCGAGACCGTCGTCACGGCCCTTCACGAAGGCCGTGCCCTGCTCACCCACACCCCACAGGTCGCCTCATGAACCCGCTGTTTGCCGTTCCGCTCGCGCTCGTGCTGGGCGCCCTCACCTGGTCGTTCCTCGAGTACTGCATCCACCGCTGGCTGGGGCACGACCGCCGCCTGCGCGGCAACCCGTTCGGGCAGGAGCACACGCGTCACCACAGCCAGGGAGACTACTTCGCGCCCGCGCACAAGAAGGCGCTGGCTGCGGTGCTGGCGCTCGTGGTGGTGCTGCCGCCCAGCGTGCTGGTCGCCGGGCCGCTGGTGGGCGGCGCCTACACGGCCGGGCTGGTGGGCTTCTACCTCTACTACGAGGTGCTCCACCGGCGTGAGCACACGCACGCGGGCATCGGCGCGTATGGCCGCTGGGCGCGGCGGCACCACTTCTACCATCACTTCGTGGACCCCTCCATGAACCACGGCGTGACCTCGCCGCTGTGGGACCTGGTGTTCGGCACGTACCGCGTGCCGGGCGTCATCCCCGTGCCGGTGAAGCTCAAGATGCAGTGGCTCACCCACCCGGAGACGGGCGAGGTGCACGCGCCCTACGCGGCCTGGTACTCGCTGCGCGGCCGCGCGAGCTGACCGCTCAGAGCTCCCACCCGCACCCGGGTCCATAGATGTCGTTTTCGGTGCCGGAGCCGATGGCGTTGAACTCACGGATCCAGCTGGTCCAGAAGGCCTGCATGCGGCGCGCGAGCTCGGCCAGGTCTTCGTCGTTCGCCGCCGCCTCCTGCATGGCGGGCGACGTGGCGTCCACGTGCCCCGTGGGCGTCCCCAAGCCCGGCACGCGGGTGGAGAGCCGGCGCACGCCCTCGCCCTCGCCCCACGGGTCGGTCGCCGGGTCGTCCATGGGCAGGTAGCCGGGCTGGTCCGACCAGGCCTCGATGAACGTGATCTCACCCGCGTCGTTGAAGGTGAACTCTTCGTAGATGGCGCAGGGGCCGCCGTCATACTGGAACGACACGCGGCAGCGCGCGAAGGGCTGCTCGCCGAAGGCGCGACAGTCGCGCGTGGGCACGGTGGAGGGCGTGGCCAAGAGCACCACGCGGTCCACCGCCTCGATCAGGTCGCGACCGGAAGCGGTCAGCAACAACCACGGTGGCCACTCCCAGCGCAGCACGCCCTCCGCGTAGGTGGGGCGGCTGCCCGGGTCGGCGCTCGCGTCGTAGCTGTCGAAGTAGCGCAGCGCCTGGTCCACGTAGTACGCGTCGGTCTGCGTGGGCTCCGAGCAGGCCGCGAGGGCGCCGTCACCGGCACACGGGTTCGTTCCACTGCACGCCGGGAGCGCGAGAGCTAGACTGATGAGAACGAACGCGCGCATACCACGAAAGTGCGCTAGCCCTGCTGGGCCGTCAACGTCAGCCCGAGACCGAGGAACGAATCATGCCGAAAGAAGCCCTGCGCGACGCCCTCGCGTCCCTGCACACCGAGCTCGGGACCGCCGACAAGCTGGACGCCGAGTCGCGCGCCCTGCTGTCGAAGGCGCTGCGCGAGATCGCCGACCGGCTGGACCGGGACGAGCCACAGGCCGAGGGCGAGACCCTGGGCGACAGCATCCGCGGCGCGGTGCAGCGCTTCGAGGGCGAGCACCCCGAGCTGGTCAGCGCCGTGGCCCGCGTGGCCGAAGCGCTGGGCGCGGCGGGTATCTGAGAGCATCGCCGCTATTGCTTTGTTGCGAGCCTCTATGGGCACCCCCGGCCGTCGGTGCCCCGAACAGTCCTCAGAGCATTCCCAATTCCAGCAGCGCATCCTCACTCATGCGCTCCTTGGTCCACGGCGGGTCCCACACCAGCGCCACGTGGGACGTGGCCACGCCTTCGACGGTGCCGCTCTTGTCCGCCACCTCTTTGACCAGCATGCCCGCCACCGGGCAGGCCGGCGCGGTGAGCGTCATCTGGATCTGCACCTCCCCGTCGGGCTCCACGTCCACGCCGTAGATGAGGCCCAGCTCGTAGATGTTCACGGGGATCTCGGGGTCGAAGATGGTCTTCAGCACCTCGATGATGGACTCGCGCACGGCCGCCGTGTCGATGGGCGTCTCGCTCTTGATGCCCTTGCCACCGTAGGCCTCGCTGACGTCCACCTCGGAGGTGCTGGGCGCGGGCAGGCCGAACGTGGGCAGGAAGACGCGGCTGGCCTCGTCGCGCGCGGGCTTCGCGGGCGCGGGGATCTTGTTGACCTTGAGGGCCTCGATGTCGGCGTCTTTGTCTGTGGTGTGCTCACTCATGCGAACATCTCCCGAACGAGGTGCAGGCCGCGCACCAGCGCGTCGATGTCGGCGCGGGTGCTGTAGAGCGCCATCGACGCGCGCGCCGTGGCGGGGATGCCGAAGCGGTCCATGAGCGGCTGCGTGCAGTGGTGCCCCGTTCGCACGGCCACGCCCACCTGGTCGAGGATGGTGCCCACGTCGCTCGGGTGCGCGCCCTCCATGAGGAACGACAGCACGCCCACCTTGTGCGCGGCGGTGCCCACCAGCCGCAAACCCGGGACGGCCGCGAGCTGAGCGGTGCCATAGGCCAGCACGTCACGCTCGTGTGCCGCGACCGCGTCCGGGTCGAGCGCGGTCAGGTAGTCGAGCGCCGCGCCGAGGCCGATGCCCCCAGCGATGTGCGGCGTACCCGCCTCGAACTTGTAGGGCAGCGCGTTCCACGTGGTCTCGGCGAAGGTCACGCGGTCGATCATGTCGCCGCCGCCCTGGTACGGGATCATCTCCTCCAGCAGCTCGCGCCGGCCATACAGCACGCCGATGCCCGTGGGCCCGTAGACCTTGTGGCCGCTGAACGCATAGAAGTCGCAGCCGAGATCCTGCACGTCCACCGCCGCGTGCGGTGCTGCCTGAGCGCCGTCGATGCACACCGCGGCGCCCACGCTCTTGGCCAGCTGCACGAAGCGCTTGGCCGGCAAGATGGTGCCGAGCGCGTTGCTCACGTGGGCGAAGCTCACCATCTTGGTGCGCGTGGAGAGCTTGCTGCTGAAGGCGTCTTCCGTGACCTCACCCGCGTCGTTCACGGGGGCCACCACCAGCTTGGCGCCGGTGGCCAGCGCCACCATCTGCCAGGGCACGATGTTGCTGTGGTGCTCGAGCTCGGTGATCAGGATCTCATCGCCCTCGCGCAGTCGCGGGCGCGCGTAGCACTGCGCCACCAGGTTGATGCCTTCGGTGGTGCCGCGCACGAAGATGGTCTCTTCGACGCTGGGCGCGTTGAGGAAGCGCCGGGCTTTGTCGCGCGCGTCTTCGTAGCGCTGCGTGGCCCGCTGCGAGAGCGTGTGCACGCCCCGGTGGATGTTGGCGCAGTCCACCGCGTACACGCTACTCACCGCGTCGATGACACTCTGCGGCTTGAGCGCTGTGGCGGCATTGTCCAGGTACACCAACGGGTGCTTGCCGATGAGCTGATGCAGGGCGGGGAAGTCCTCACGCACGCGCTCCGCGTCGAACACCACGGTGGCCGGAGCGGTCACGCGACGGCTCTCCTTGCCGTGCTCTTTCGCGTGCTGCTGGGCCTGCGGCTTCACTTGCGGTGTGGCGCTCATGACTCCTCCTGGAACAGCTCGAGCAGCCCCGTGCCGTCGGGCAGGCGCGCCGCCATCTCGTCCTGCGCACGCTTGCGGGTGGGATCGTCCGTGATCCGCTCGAGCAGCTCGCGCACGAAGGCGAACGTCAGCAGGGCGCGCGCTTGGCTGTCGCGCATGCCGCGCGCGCGCAGGTAGAACACCTGGTCTTCATCCAGCGAGCCCACCGTGGCGCCGTGGCTGGCCACCACCGAGTCGGTGTCGATCTCGAGGTGCGGCTTGGTGTGCACCGTGGCGGTCTCGGTCAGCAGCAGGTTGCGGTTCTGCTGGTGCGCCTCGCTCACGAGCGCCGCGCGGTGCACCCACGCGATGCCGTCGAACACGGCGGTGCCGTGCTGGTCGATGACCCCGCGGTAGTCTTCGCGGCTGGTGCAGCGGGGAGCGCGGTGCTCCACCAGCGTGTGGTGGTCGACGTGGTCGCGACCGCTCACGTGGTAGACGCCTTCCAGCGTAGTGCTGCCGCCCTCCCCCACCAGCGCCACGTGCAGGCCGAGGCGCATGAGCGGCCCGCCCAGCGTGACCACCCGCGAGTGATAGCGGGCGTCGCGCCCCACCTCCACGGCCACCTCGCCGAGCAGGTGCTGCCGGCTCTGGTGCACGCGCACGTGCTCGAGCTCCGCGTTCTGCCCGATGCGCACGTCGGTCACGGCGTTGAGCAGCACCTCTTTGCGGGCTTCCGCGCCCTGCCCTTCGGGCTGCCCCAGAAAGTGCTCCACCAAGGTGACGCGCGCACCGGCCACCACCTCCACCTGCACCTTGGCGTGCGCCACCGCGCTGCCGGTGCTCACGTACACGATGTGCACGGCAGCGGCTTGCTCGCCCTCGATGCGCAGCAGCGCCCCACGCTCGAAGCGCGCGGTGTTGAGCGCGCGGAAGTGACGCTCGGGCCGCAGCAGCACGGGCGAAACAGCCACACCGGCGCGGTGCGCGTCGTCGAGCGCCATCAGCTGCACGCCCGCAGGCAGGCCGTCTACGGCGGTCACCAGAGCCACGCCATCCACGATGGGCAGCACCACGCTCGCCGCCGGAAAGAGCTCACGCGCACGTGCACCCACGCGGTCCAGCGTGAACAGGTCGGCGGGCGCCTCGGGTGTCAGCTCCAGCACCGCGCGCACGGACGTGAAGCGCCAGGCTTCGTCCTTGCGGCCGGGCAGCCCGCTCTCACGCAGCGCGCGCTCGGCGGCCGCCCGCTGTGCCGAGAGCGTGGGCACCTCGTTGGCGACCTCGACGCGCCGCCCGGGCTGGGGCCGCAGCAGCGCCACGCTGTCGTCCGCTTGGCTTGCCTGCACGTCGCTCATGCCGCGGGGCTCCGGTGCTCGGCGTAGCCGTCGCGCTCCAGCTGCTTGGCCAGCTCGGCGTCGCCGCTCTCCGCAATCTTGCCGTCCACCAGCACGTGCACGCGGTCGGGCACGATGTAGTCCAGCAGGCGCTGGTAGTGCGTGATCACCAGCATGGAGCGGGCCGGGTCGCGCAGCGCGTTCACGCCGCCGGACACCACGCGCAGCGCGTCGATGTCGAGGCCCGAGTCGGTCTCGTCCAGGATGGCCAGCTTCGGCTCGAGCAGCGCCATCTGGAAGATCTCGTTGCGCTTCTTCTCGCCTCCGCTGAAGCCGTCGTTCACCGAGCGCTTGAGCAGGTCTTGGCTGAGCTCCACCAGCTTGGCCTTCTCACGCGCCACGCGCATGAAGCTGGGCGCGTCCAGCTCGGCCTCGCCGCGCTGCTTGCGAATGCTGTTGAGCGCCGCGCGCATGAAGTAGAGGTTGCTCACGCCCGGGATGGACACCGGGTACTGGAAGGCCAGGAAGACCCCCTCGGCCGCGCGCTGCTCCACCGAGAGCGCCAGCAGGTCCACGCCGTCGAGCGTGGCCGTGCCCGAGGTTACCTCGTAGCCCTCGCGGCCAGCGAGCGCGTAGCCGAGCGTGCTCTTGCCGGCGCCGTTGGGCCCCATGATGGCGTGCACTTCGCCAGCGGGGATCTCGAGCGTGAGCCCCTTGAGGATGGGCGTCCCGCCCACCGAAACGTGCAAGTCCGTGATCTTCAACATGACGAGTCTTTCCGCTCAGCCGATGGCGCCTTCGAGGCTGACACCGAGTAGTTTTTGGGCCTCCACGGCGAACTCCATGGGCAGCTCCTTCAGCACTTCCTTGGCGAAGCCGTTCACGATCAGGCTCACGGCGTCTTCCTCGCTCAGCCCGCGCTGCTGGCAGTAGAAGAGCTGGTCCTCGCCGATGCGCGACGTGGTGGCCTCGTGCTCCACCTTGGCGGTGGGGTTCTTCACGTCCACGTAGGGCACGGTGTGTGCTTGGCACTTGTCGCCGATCAGCAGCGAGTCGCACTGCGTGTAGTTGCGCGCGCCCTCGGCGCTGCGGGCGATGGTGACGCCGCCGCGGTAGGTCTGACGGCCGTGCCCCGCGCTGATGCCCTTGCTCACGATGGTGGAGCGCGTGCGCTTACCGAGGTGAATCATCTTGGTGCCGGTGTCGGCCTGCTGGCGGTGGTTGCTGAGCGCCACCGAGTAGAACTCGCCCACCGAGTCGTCGCCCTTGAGCATGCAGCTGGGGTACTTCCAGGTGATGGCCGAGCCGGTCTCCACCTGGGTCCAGCTGATCTTGCTGCGCGCCCCTTCGCACAAGCCGCGCTTGGTCACGAAGTTGAAGATGCCGCCCTTCCCGTTCTCGTCGCCGGGGTACCAGTTCTGGACGGTGCTGTACTTGATCTCGGCGCCCTCGTGCGCGACCAGCTCCACGATGGCCGCGTGCAGCTGGTTCTCGTCGCGCTGCGGCGCGGTGCAGCCCTCGAGGTAGCTCACGTGCGACCCCGCGTCGGCGATGATCAGCGTGCGCTCGAACTGCCCCGTGTTGGCCGCGTTGATACGGAAGTAGGTGCTCAGCTCCATGGGGCAGCGCACGCCCTTCGGGATGTACACGAACGAGCCGTCGCTGAAGACCGCGCTGTTGAGCGCCGCAAAGTAGTTGTCGCGCACGGGCACCACGGTGCCGAGGTACTTGCGCACCAGCTCGGGGTGCGCGTGCACGGCCTCCGAGAAGCTCATGAAGATGATGCCCTCTTCGGCCAGCTTGCCGCGGAAGCTGGTGTGCACCGACACGCTGTCGAACACGGCGTCCACGGCCACGCCGGCCAGGATGGCGCGCTCGTGCAGCGGGATGCCCAGCTTGGCGTAGGTCTCGAGCAGCTTGGGGTCCACGTCGTCGAGGCTCTTGGGCGCGTCGTCCGGCGACTTGGGCGCCGCGTAGTAGCAGATGCTCTGGTAGTCGATCTCGGGGTAGTCCACGTTGGCCCAACGCGGCTCCTTCATCTTCTGCCAGGCGCGAAACGCGCTCAGGCGCCACTCGAGAAGCCACTCGGGCTCGCTCTTCTTGGCGGAGATGAAGCGCACCGTGCTCTCGTCCAGGCCCACGGGCGCGAACTCCTGCTCGATGTCGGTGATGAAGCCGGCGTCGTAGGACTTCTTGAGGACTTGATCGATCTCTTGGGTTGCTTCAGCCATGACTGCACCGTCTCTCGTCGGGAGCACCCGACCGCAAACTGCTCACACGCTCACCCGCGCCTTGTTGGCCTCGCCCGCGCTGCGCACCAGCTGCACCAGGCGCGCGCCGCCCGGCTCGGCCATGTCCGACAGCTTGATGGCCTCGAGCGCCGTGTAGACCGCGTCGTTGATGCGCTGCCAGTTGGCGCGCACGTTGCACCGCGCCTCGTGGGAACACACGCTCTCGTCGTCCACGCACTCGGTGACCGCGATGGGCCCCTCGAGCGCCTCGATCACCCGCACCACGCTCACGTCCTCGGGCCGGTGCGCCAGCTGATAGCCGCCGTGCGCGCCGCGGTGGCTCACCACCAGCTCGGCCTTGGCCAGCGCCTTCAGCACCTTGGCCACCGTGGGCGCGGGGATCTGCGTCTCGGCGCTCAGGTCGCTGACCGGATGCGGCCCGCCACACGACGCGAGGTGCGTGGCGATGACGATGCCGTAGTCGGTCAATTTCGAGATGCGCAGCATGAGGAGACAATCGAGACTGGATTGGTCCTCTTTATATGTCGCTCACCTCGCGGGGGGTCAAGGCACGCGTGGTTGACACATGACCTGCCGGTAGATAGCTACGCCATGGAGGCAATTTCCATACATGTCCGACAGACCCATCACCGCGAGTGGCGACACCCGGTTCGTGCCTCCTTCCTCGGCTGCGCCCACCCCGGGCGACGGCGAGGCACTCGACGGCTGGGGCTACGCGGACACGCGGTTCGTGGTGAAGCCCAACGGTGTCACCGTGTTGACCGGGCAGCGCTACAACATCAGCAACGTCGAGCTTCCGACGCTCATGCCGTGGTTCGCGCAGCGCCTCGATGCGCCGCTGGGGCCGGACAACCGCAACGAACCGCACTACCCCCCGGCGATTCCTTCGGCCCTCTCATCGCCCGCGCTGCTCGCCGAGCTGCGCACGTTCCTAGCAAAGGAGCAGCTGACCGATGATCCGAAGGCGCGCCTGCGTCGCGGGCACGGCCACACCGGCGGCGAGATCTGGGCCATCCGCTACCGCACGCTCGAGCGGGTGCCCGACCTGGTGGTCTTCCCCACCGGCCACCACGAGGTGGTGCGCCTGGTCGAGACCGCACGGAAGCACGAGGCGTGTGTGATCCCCTTCGGCGGTGGCACCAACGTGACAGAGGCGCTGCGCCTCTCGGTGGATGAGCAGCGCTTCGTGATCGCGGTCGACATGCGGCGCATGAACCGCGTGCTGTGGGTCGACGCGGTGAACCACATGGCCTGCATCGAGGCCGGCGCGACCGGGCAGCACATCGTCGACGAGCTGAAGAAGCACGGCCTGACGATGGGGCACGAGCCCGACAGCCTCGAGTTCTCCACGCTGGGCGGCTGGATCGCCACCAACGCCAGCGGCATGAAGAAGAACCGCTACGGGAACATCGAAGAGCTGGTGCTCGACATGCAGGTGGTCACCGCGCACGGGGTCATGGAGCGCCCGGCGCAGGCCGCGCCGCGCGAGAGCGTGGGCGTGAACCCCAAGCAGTACATGTTCGGCAGCGAGGGCAACTTCGGCATCGTGACCACCGCCGTGGTCAAGCTCTTCGCGGTACCCGAGGTGCAGCGCTACGGCAGCGTGGTCTTCCCGAACCTCGCGGCGGGGCTCGCGTTCATGTACGACCTCCAAGCTTCGGGCGCGCTGCCTGCGAGCGTGCGCGTCATGGACAACACCCAGTTCCACTTCGGACAGGCGCTCAAGCCGGCCAAGAAGGGCCTCTGGGCCAAGACCATGGGGGCCATCGAGAAGTTCGTGGTGACCAAGGTGAAGGGCTTCGACCCCTTTCAGCTCGCCGTCGCCACCATCGTGTTCGAGGGCTCGCGCGAGCAGGTGGCGTTCCAGGAGCGCGCGCTCTACCGCATCGCCAAGCAGCACGGCGGCATGAAGGGTGGCGCGGCCAACGGCGAGCGCGGCTACCAGCTCACCTTCGGCATCGCGTACATCCGCGACCTGACCTTCGAGCACTGGGCCATCGCCGAGAGCTTCGAGACCAGCGTGCCGTGGAGCAAGGCGCTGGACCTCTACGAGCGTGTGCAAGCGCGCTGCGAGCGCGAGCACAGCGAGCGCGGTCTGCCGGGGAAGCTGTTCTTCACCGGCCGCATCACGCAGGCCTACCAGACCGGCGTGTGCATCTACTTCTACCTCGGCTTCTACGCCAAGGGCGTGGCGGACCCGGTGGCGTCCTACACGGCGCTCGAGCACGCGGCGCGCGAGGAGATCCTGGCCGCGGGGGGCTCGCTCTCGCACCACCATGGTGTCGGCAAGATCCGGCAGGACTTCCTGGGCGACATCTACTCCGACGGGGCCCGCGTGCTTGCCCGCAAGGTCAAGTCCGCCATCGACCCCGAGAACCTGTTCGGGGCCGGGAACCACGGGGTGAACGGCCCCGTCACGCTGGCACGGCCAGCCACGCTGGCCCACTCCGAGGAGCACTCATGAAGCCAGTCCTGGTCACGGGCGCGAGCGGGTACCTCGGTCGCCACATCCTCATTGCGCTCAAGGAAGCCGGCATCCCGGCGATTGCGCTCGCGCGCTCGGCTGGGAGCTGGCCGGCGCACTGGGCCGACGAGGTGGGCGACATCCGGCTCGTTACGGGCACGCCGCTCGCGCCAGAGGCGTGGCTCGACACCGTGGGCCCGGTGGGCGCCATCATCCACGCCGCCGGCGTGGTGAAGCACTCGCGCGCCGACGTGGGCGACATGCACGACGTCAACGTGCGGGGCACGCAGGAGATGGTCCGCGCCGCCAGCAAGCTCGGCGCGCGCATGCTGTTCATGTCCACCTCGGGCACCGTCGCGTGCTTCGATGACGCCACGGCCACGGCCGACGAGCACGCACCGTTCGCCGAGAAGCTAGCTGGGCGTTGGCCCTACTACGCGTCGAAGATCGAAGCCGAGCGCGCCTCGCGGGCCCTAGCCGACGAGTTGGGCGTCCCGCTGGCGATGGCACGCCTGCCGATCCTGCTCGGCCCCAAGGACCACAAGCGGCGCTCCACGACGCACGTCACCCGCGTGCTCGACGCGCGCGTGCCGCTCGTTCCCAGCGGTGGCGTGAACTTCGCTGACGTGCGCGACGTGGCCACCGCCCTCGTGCGCCTGACCCAGCTCGACGCGATGCAGCCCGTCTACCACTTCCCGGGTACCGTCCTGTCACTGGCCGACTTCTTCCAGCTGGTGTGCGAAGTCTCGGGCGCCACGCTCGACCGCCCCCACGCGCCACGCTGGGTGGTCCAGGGCCTTGCCAAGCTCAGCGAGCACCTGCCGCGCAAGGGACCGCTCGAGAAGCTCCCCGACTCGGTGGTCCTCGAGATGGCCACCTGCCACTGGGGCCTCTCGTCATTGTGGAGCGAGCAGGAGCTCGGCTACCGTTCGCGCCCTCCGCGGGAGACGCTGAGCGACACCGTGGAGTGGCTGCGCACCTCGGACGAGGGGGTTGGCGCCACGCACGGGTAGGCCAGCGCGGCGCGGCTCAGTGCCCTCGAGATACCGTGACGATGCGGCAGCCTCGAACCAGACCGATCGCGCGCGCGTTCGCGTCGCAGGCTACCATCTGCGGCATGCAGAAGAAGAACGTCATCAGCATCGCCATCCTCGCTTTCTTCGCCGGCTGCGCGGGAGGGCCAGTCTTGGAATCCATCATTGTCCGCCCTCTGTCTGCGCAACAAGCAGCAGCTGGAGTGCAACGGTGGGAGGGTCAATGCGTCGCCATCTCGGGTCGGGGACCGGAGAGCTACGCAGCGAGTGGCACTGAGGTGATGCAGCGAATGGGCGCCGAGGGCTGGGACCTCGTGACGTCGACCGGCGCCATCCTGTGCTTCCAACGCCCGCTTTGAAGCGGTGCAGGGCCACCCGTTGGTTCTTTCCGGCGTGAGGTCGCACGAGAGGCACCCTAGTGAAAGTTCATGCTCGGTTGGTGTGCTGCGAGGCTGGCGAGCGTCCACATGATGACGCGCTGGTTTGCGCTGGGCTCGTCGAAGAGCCCTCGGAGCTCGTGATGGAGCACGAGCTCCGCCCCATCCCTTCGGATCGCCGCGCTGTCGCGGTCGAACGACTCGGGGCTCTCCTCGACGAACGCACCCCAGAACTCGGCCCAGCCGCTCGCGCGCGCGGCGGCCATCTCTGCGTCCGGGTAGAGCAGGGCCGCGTCGATGTGGACGTCGTTCGAAGCTACGCCGTAGGTCATGCGGACGACGAGCTTCAGCTCGCGGAAGATCCCCCACGCAGGCGCCGCCCAGGCTTCGAAGAGGATCGCGCGTCGAGCGGGCACTGCGGGCAGCGCGGCAGCGAGCCGTTGGAGCGCGTGCGAAACGACGGCGGGCGGGATGTCGCCCGTCTCAACGGCGGCGGCCGCCGGTATGTGAACGGTCATGGCGGACTCACCGACCTCTCCGATCGCGGTGCGCTCGTCGCCGACCGAACGCTGTCCAGCCGACCCGGTCACCGTCGGCGTGCCGTTCGCAGAGAAGCGCTCGATGACCGTATCGAAGCGGTGCCCCAGCTCGCCCTCGAAGACCCAGCCGACCGCCTCCTCGCCAAGCCCGATGGTCACGACCTCCGTGTGGGCCAGGACATCGTTCTGGAGGTCCCGATCCGCTCCGGCAGGGCTGAGCGGAAGTCGCCCGAGAACGACCGCCTCGAACGTCGTTCCCCGCACCGGGCCGAGGTGCACCCGCATCACGTAGTCCACGTTCCGCGGCAGGCGCCGCACCGCGGGCGCCTCGAGTCCGGGGCCGTCGCTCGGAGTGTCCGCTGCTTCGGTAGCCACACCCGTGGGCGGCGCGGTGGCGGCGCCCCCCCCGCAGCCGGTCGAGACAGCCGCGAGAAGTGCGGCGGAGATCGCGACGTGGGGGTTGGTGATCATGATTGGGTGAGGCTACAACGAGGACGTCAGCCATGAACCGCGTTCACCCGAAGAAGCTGTTCAACAGCAAGTGGACCGCCGTGCAGCCGCTCAACAAAGAGAGGCACTTCCTGGTCACCGAAGTGGAGCTCGACGAGGATGAACAGGTGGTGGTCTCGTGCGTGCTCGAGCCCGTCATGACCAAGCGCAGCCGACGCGTCGGCTGGCGGGAGCTGACGGATTCCGATGTCTGGCTTCAGGGCTGGAAGTAGCGTTCCGCCCCGCGCCAACGACTCGAGAAGCGCTGCGTTGGTGTTGAGCGCACTTTCAGGTCGGCTGCTCGGGCCACCATCACCTAGAATGTGGTTCCGGGACGAGGGTTCGAACCTCGATTCATGGATTCAAAGTCCATTGTCCTGCCATTGGACGATCCCGGAGTGCCAACGCGGGCCCAGCCGAAGCCGGCCTGCGCTGAACGGGGGCGTGTCTATCACGAGTTCCTGGGCCACGCACGGATCCGCGCCGCCCGGGAAGCCGTCACGCTACCCGAGCGATGCGGAGACCACACCCCAAGTGCTCCAGACCGCCGGAGCGCTCTGCAGCTCCTCCCGCCCCGGGCCCGCCGGCAGCCACGTGGGCGCCGCCGGTCGCTTGGCCAAGGTGAGCCCCGAGCGCGCCAGCACGCGGTCACCCTTGCGCTGGTTGCACGGCCGGCAGGCGGTCACGACGTTGGCCCAGGCGGTGAGCCCGCCGCGGGCCTTCGGCACCACGTGGTCGATGGTCAGGTCCTTGCTGCCGCCCTCCTGCCCGCAGTACTGGCAGGCGAAGCCGTCGCGGCGCAGCACGTTGAGCCGCGAGAAGCGGATGCGCTGGACGCGAAACGGCACGGGGACGCGCAAGCGCACCACGGCCGGGAGCCGGTAGGCGCTGCTCACGGTGTGGACCTCGTCCTCGTACTCTTCGAGGACGTCGACCTTGCCGCGGAAGAAGAGCGCGATGCCCTTCTGCCACGAGACGATGCGGTGGGGTTGGTAGCCTTGGTCGAGTACGAGCGTGCGCATGGTGATGGCATCTCCGTAATGAATCTTCCACTACCTGAGGTTTCGCTGTAAGCCGTCAAGCGTTGCGCCACCGATGATGATGACGTTATAAGCTGTTCGAGGATGTTCATGCGCCTACTCCCCCCCCTCCTGGCGACATGCGTTGCCGTATTGTCACTGCTCCACGGCAGCGCCCGAGCCCAGGCCGCCGATCCAACGGTTGCCGAAGATCAGGCCCCAGCCAATGGGACCTATGACGACGCCACGGCCGAGACCGAGGGGGCTTCGCGCCGCATAAACGCTCCCTCCCACGACGCCGGGTTCGGTTTCCACACCGTCCGCTTCCGCACCGAAGACGGGGACGTCTACTCGCTGCACGCGCCAGCGATCACGTTCGACTACTGGGTGGGACGGCGTTGGGGGCTCATGCTCCACGGCGCCGCCTACTTCCCCGCGCGCGCGGCGCAGCCGGGCAGCGTGGACGACTTCCGCGGCTCACTGCGGAACGAGTACGATCAGCGCTGGGGCCTGGACGGCTCGGTGATGATCGGCCTGCACCACGAGCTGGCCGAGAAGCTGCACCTCTACACGGGGATCGGCGTCCACCTCCAGGTGTTCCGCCTCAACGACGCGCAGTTCGCGCCGGTCGAGGCGGTCACCTTCGGCGTCGGGGCCCAAGCGCGCCTGCGCTACGACTTTCACCCGCACGTGCACGTGGGGGGGTCGATCTCGGCCGCCATCGACCCGATCGACCTGATCAAGCATGTCAACCGCGTCATAATCTTGTTCCCAGTCACCTTCGCCGTCTCCCTCGGGACGCACTTCTGATGGACCGCGTCGACCGCCATGAACACACCCACGCTGCGGCGCGCAGCGCTGCGTCACTGCGCCATCGTGGCGGGGCTGCTCTTGCTGGTGGCCTGCGACAAGTCCGGCGTGCACGACCTCGCGCGCGCCAACGACACGCTCACCATGTGCGGCGCTGACACCTCCACGTGGCTGCGCTCGCTCGAGGAGACCACCGAGCTATTCGTGCTCGGCACGGACGAGGCCGGCATGGGTGCGTCGGGCGGCTGCTACGTCCGCGCCATCGTGAACCAAGACAGCTCGGTGGAGATGGAGACCGGCACGTTCTCGGTCGACGCCGCTGGCGTGGGCGAGACCGTGATCTTCGCCACCTATCGCTTCCTCTTCCAGCCGGACCGTGGACCGCTGCAGCGCGAGGGCGCCCGTCGCATGGACCTCGACACGCCGCTGATGCAGAGCCTCGTACTCGGACGCGACGGGGAGCAGCTCACCCTCGCGCTCGGTGGTGACGGCCGCAACCTGACCAGCCTCCCGGAGGTCATCCGGCGCCTCGAGCCCGACACCCAAGCGGGCGCCGAGGACATCTTCCGCCTGGTCAACATCATGTTCTACATGAGCCAGACGCGCGTGCAGGGCTTCGGCGCCACCGGCATGACCATGTACGTGGAGCCCAAAGACTTCGTGGGCATCGTGTCGGGCGAGTACACCGTGGCCGTGACGGGCGGCCTGCGCATCGGCAGCGACCTCACCTACCGGGCGCTGCGCGACCTGACCGACATCCAGATGGACGGCAACCAGCACACCATGGTGGACCTCGGCGGCAACGGCCCCACCAGCGAGATGCTGACCTTCACGCTGGACCACCCGGACACCGATCCGATTATCTACACCATCTTCTACGACGACTTGCTCGTGGTGAACGGCGCAGCCGGCGATGGCTTCTACACGGTGGACTCGAACGGCGACACGTTCGTCGTGGACTGGATGCTCGCTCAAGACGTCCACGTCCGAAACGTGCTGCCCGTCGGCGAGTGACGCGTGGGGCGCTAGGCGTCAGCGGGGCGACGAGTGGGCGCCTGCGGTGCGGGTGTCGCTCGAAGCCTTGATCCATGCGGCCAGCGCGTCCCGCAGCGAGGACCGCTCCCGGGCGTAGAACTCGGGGCCCACGTCGCCGGCGGCGTGCTGCGACTCGAGCACCGCGAGCTGCTCAAGCAGCTCGTCGCGCTGAGCTTGCCGCGCCGTGTCCAGCAGCGCCTGCGGGTCCTTGCGGCGCATCAGCATGAAGCCCCCGAGGAGCAGCAACAACACCGCGATGCCCACGGCGATGAGCCGCGCCGGACCCGGACCAGGGATGTCGTCCAGGGTGATCACGAGGTCGCCCAGCGGGCCCTCGGTGGCGTCGCGCTGAATGCCGGTGACCAGCATGCGCGTGGGGGACTCGTGGACGCGCGGGGCGGGCAGCCCAGCCACGCTGAGGCGCACGCCGGCGGCCTCCTCCGAGACCACCTGCACCGTACGCACGCGCAGCGGCAGGCCAGTGGCGAGCCGCATGGTGCCGGGGGTGATGGGGATGTCGAAGCCGTAGAGCAGCGCCTGCCCTCCGGGCGGGAGCGAGCCCTGCAGCACGAAGCCGTCGTCGTCCGGGACGATGCGCTGGTCGGTCATCATGGGCTGCGACTGGAAGCTCTGGAAGCCTTCGGGCAGTGAGAAGCGCAGGCCCTCCTCGGGCAGCCGGATGATGGCGTCGCCCCCGTTGACCAGCTGCACCTGCTGCACGAGGTGCAGCTTGCCGTTGGTGAACTCCACGCTGGTGTCGTACTGCCACACGAAGAGGAAGCGCGTGTCCGGCGTGACCGGCAGCTGCATGACCTCCACGCGGTAGCCCGCCTCGGCCGGCAGCCGGAAGGGCGTGGTGCTGGTGGTGGCGCCCTCGTCCACGAGGTTCACCCGGTAGGCCTGGTCCTCACCGGTGGGGAGGCCGCGAAACACCGCCATGCCGTTGGCGTCGGTGCGCGCCTCGCGCGAGGAGCGCGCCTGCTCCTGCGTCATGACGCCAAGACGCAAGAGCGCGCCCACGGCAGGCTGGTTGCGGAAGTCCCGCACGTGCACCTCGATGCTGCCGGGGGCCACGGACTCCATCATGCCGGAGACGGCCAGCGGGATGGCCTCGCCCGCGAGCTGCCGCATGCCGATGCTGGGCGCCTGGGTGGCCCCCGCCACGGTGGCCCGCGGGTTGGAGCCCGGCCCCGTCAGCACGTCGGCGGGCCCACGTGGGGCCTCCTGCGCTGGCTCGGGGGCAAGCTCTTCCTGCGCACGCGCTGCAATGGACGAGGAGGCGCCCACCAGCGAGAGGACCAACGCCCAACGGCGAACCTGCTTCATGACTTCTTCCCCGGCTCCGAGGGCTCCTCGACCAGCGCGCCGCCGCACTTCTTGCAGAACGTGGCGTCGGCGTCGTTGACGGTGTGACAGGCCGCGCACTCGAGCGGCGCCACGCGCGCGGAGCACTCGCAGCAGAACTCGGCGTCCGGCACGTTGGGCGCCATGCACTGCGGGCACAGCAAGTGGTTGTCCCGCGAGCCGCTGTCCGAGGCGCTCGGCTTCCCGCGCCGGCGGCGGCGAGGCGCGGGGGCCGCGGTCACGGCGCCGTCGGCCGCGCTCGCTGTTCCCTCGGGGGCGGAGGCGCGCCGCTTGGTCTGCGCGGCCAGCAGCTCGGCAGGCGCCATGGACTCGAGCGAGCTCCCGGCGAGGTACGCCTCGATCACGGCGTCGGCCTGCCCGCGGTAGGGCTCGAGCTCTTCGTCGAGGGCCTTGAGCACGTCCTTGGCCTCTTCGCGCAGCTGGGCGTCCACCACGGCGAAGTCCGCCGCATCGATCTTGCCCGCGTCGTGCTCGAAGCGCAGGTCGGCGAGGCCGTCCAGCAGGGCCGCCTTGCGCTCCAGCAGGCGCGCGCGCTCGCGATCGAGGCTCTCGGCCCCGCCCAGCTGCACCACGCCGAGCGCAGCGCGCACGCTCTGCCACACGAAGTACAGCGCCAGCAGCAAGCCGGCTGCGCCCAGCACCATGAAGAACCCGGGGATGACCGCGCTCATGACTCGTCCTCGAAGCGGCGCAGCTCGTCGTCGAGCGCGCTCTCGTAGCCCACGTCCGCAGGCGTTTGGTCCACGTGGGGGGCGGCGGCGCGGGCGGCCGCAGCCACCGCGTGAGCCGCCTGCCAGCGCCGCCCGATGACGATGACGCCGCCGCCGCCCAGCACCAGGGCGAGCAGCGGGGCCACCCACAGCACCTTCCGGCTGCCCTCGTCCGACGGGATGCTGATGGCCGCGTTGCCGTACTGCGCGCGGTAGCTGCGAATGAGCGTGTCGTTGGACTCACCGGCCGCCATGCGGGCGCGCAGCTCGGCGCGCTTGTCTTCCGCCCAGGTGCAGGCGCAGGTGTCGAGGGCCAAGCGCTCGCAGCTGCCGCAGTCGCACAAGAGCGTGCTGAACAGCTGACGCTCCTCGTGGTCGTGGATGACCACGGTGCCGGCGTGCGAGCTGCTGCTCCCGGACTGCGCCGAGGCCCACGCGGGCAAAGACGCGATGAGCGCGAGCAGCAGCGCCACGAACGCCGCCGTGGCGAGCCGGGCCAGCTTGCCGCGCGGTCCGCTGGTGCGTGCCTCTGCAGTCCCCAGCAGGTCCGACGTCTTGGGCCACAGCGAGATGACGCAGCCCAGCAGCACCAGCATGCCGCCGAACCAGATCCACCAGACCAGCGGGCGCACCTTCACCTGGAACGTGGCACGCCGGGTCATGGGGTCCACCGTGGCCATGATGACGTAGAGGTCTTCGCTGGGGCGGCTGTGGATGGCCACTTCCGTAGTGGGCATCTCGGGGCGCAGGCGATAGATGAACTTGGCCGGGCTGACGCGCTGGCCGGAACGGGCCCCGCTGCGCGTCAGCGTCATGTCCGTGAAGATCATCTGCTTGGTGGGGTCCACCTCGCGGCGCGGGCCGTCGTAGCGCAGGTCGTACTCGCCGAGGCTCATGGACGCGCCGGGCAACATGGCCGACTCCTCCGTGCGGTCGTACGCGGCGCCGGTGAAGCCCACGAACATGAAGACCACCCCGAGGTGCACGATGTACCCGCCGTAGCGCCTGCGTGCGCGCGCCACCAGCTTGAGCACGGCGCTGACCACGCCCTCGCCCTTGCGCATGCGCACCGCCGCGCCGCGCGCGAACTCTTGCAGGATGCTGGCCGACACGAACGCGCAGGTGAAGCTGGAGACCAGCGGGGCCGCGTTGTGGAATGCGCCCATGATGGCACCGAGGCCGCCGCTGTAGATGGTCTCGCCCTCCACGATGGCCGGCCGCCCGAGCGCGCCTCCGAAGGCCACGTGCAGGCCAGCCGCCACGAACGCGGCGGCGAAGGGCACGCGCAGCGACATGAGCAGGCTCTTGCCGCTGGCCTTGCGCCACGCGATGAGCGGACCGAGGCCGGCCAGGAACAGCAGCGCGAGCCCCAGCGGCGTCATCCACTCGTTGAAGAAGGGCGGCCCCACGGTGGCCTCCTCGCCGTACATCCAGTCCGAGATCTTGGGCCAGAGCGTGGCGCCCAACACCCCCACCATCATGCCGAGCAGGATCCAGTTGTTCACCAGGAAGGCGAACTCGCGGCTGAGCATGGACTCGATGCGGTGCGTGCCCACCAGCTTGGGCAGGCGGTACAGGATGGCGGCGGTGATGACCACGCCGAGGAACACCATGAACCACACGAAGTACTCGCCGATGTCGCTCTGCGCGAACGCGTGCACGCTGGCGATGAGCCCCGAGCGCGTGAGGAACGTGCCGAAGATGGTCATGAAGAACGTCAGGCACAGCAGGAAGACGTTCCAGACCTTGAGCATGCTGCGGCGCTCCTGGATGAGCGCGCTGTGCAGGTAGGCCGTGCCCGTGAGCCACGGCATGAAGGAGGCATTCTCGACCGGGTCCCAGGCCCAATACCCACCCCAGCCCAGCTCCTCGTAGCTCCAAAGGCAGCCCAGCAGGAGGCCCAGCGAGAGGAAAGCCCAGGTGACCATGGCCCAAGGCCGCGCCATGTGGACCCACTCGTTGTCCAACCGGCCCGAGAGCAGCGCCGCGAACACGATGGCGAAGGGCACCGACCAGCCCACGAAGCCCATGTAGAGCGAGGGCGGGTGGATGGCCATCCAGTAGTTCTGCAGCAGCGGGTTCAGGCCCTCGCCGTCCGGCGGGCCGCCGTCCAGGTACGTGGCGAACGGGTTGGCGGGGAACAGCATGAGCACGCCGAAGAACAGGAAGATGCCCATCAGCGTGGCCAGCACGTAGGGCTGCAGCTCCACGTAGCGGCCGCGCATCCACACGGTGAGGGCGGCCGTGTAGCCCGAGAGCAGGAACGTCCACCACAGCAGCGATCCGTCTTGGCCGCCCCAGAGAGACGTCACCAGGTACGTCCAGGGCATGCTGCGGTCGCTGTAGCGCGCGATGTACGTGATGCGGAAGTCGTGGGTCTGGAAGGCGTAGCCCAGCACCGCCACGGCCATGAGCACGAAGGCGCAGGTGGCGTAGGTGCCGGCGCGGGCGGCGACCAGCAAGTGCAGGCGCCCGCTGGCAGCCCCGAGGCTCATCGCCAGGGTGTAGGCGGCGCTGACCAGGATCAGGCAGAGCGCGAGGTTGCCGAGGAAGGGGATGTCGGGGGTCAGCACGGCTCGGACCATACCCCTTGGCCCGTGCCGATGCACACGCTCCCGGCTGGGGCGCATCTGGGCCTCGCGTGACGGCCGTGCGACAGCGGGGCGCCGGTCTGCTAGCGTCCGCCGCCTATGGTGACCCCTTCGTCTCGGCCCAGCCCGGGTCTCTACGACCGCTTTGGTGGGCTCTACACGCCGCGCGAGCTGACCACGCTCGGCCGCTACCTCTCGGAGGAGCTCTCGCGCAGTAAAGAGCTCCTCTCGCGCCCCGGCCACCCGAAGGTCTGCTTTCTGTCGTATCTGCTGCGCAACGAGCGCCGCGAGACCGTGCGCGCGCGCCTCGGGGCCATCGCCGAGCACCGCGTGGACACGCGCACCCACGTGTTCTGCGACGTGCGCGTGGGGAGCTACCGCTACGACCAGGTGGCGCAGGGCGGCCTCGAGGACAACGCCACCGACGACGAGAGCATGCGCTACATCGAGATGCCCACGGAGGTGTCGGAAGATGCCTACCGCGTGGCCCTCTGGCGCCTGACCGAAGCGCGCTACCGCGAGGCGGCGGTGCAGTACTACGCGCGCAAGAGCGACGAGGTCCACTACGTGGACGAGGCCCGCAAGCTCCCGGCGCGGCGGCGCATGGAGGGCGAACGCTACAGCCGGCTCGAGCGCTATCCCGAGCTGGACGTGGAGCGCTGGCGGCACGTGTTGAAGCGCGCGTCGTCCTTGCTGCGCAACAGCCCCGACATCCAGGTGTCCGAGATCGAGCTGTCGGCCTGGCACCGGCAGCAGCGCTTCGTGTCCACCGAGGGCGCCGACATCGCCGAGCAGCGCGTGGTCTACGACCTGCACGCCACCTTCTGGATGCTGGCGCCGGGCGGCTATCGCGTGGAGCAAGAGGTCAGCTTCGTGACTGGCGAGGCCGACGAGCTGCCCGACGAGCAGGGCATCCTGGCGCTGGTCCGCGAGCGCATCGCCCTGCTGCGCAAGATCGCGGTAGCGCCGCACCTGCCGTCGTACACGGGGCCGGTGTTGCTGGCGCCCGTGCCGGCGGGGCTCTTCTTCCACGAGGTCATCGGACACCGCCTCGAGGGCTCGCGCCTGCTGTCCTCGGATGAAGGGGCCACGTTCGCCAACCTGCGCGGCAAGCCCATCGCGCCCCCCTTCGTGGACATCATCGACGACCCCACGCTCAAGCGCTTCCGCGGCAAGAGCCTGATCGGCAGCTTCCGCTACGACGACGAGGGCGTGCCCGCCCAGCGCGCCACGCTGGTGGAGCGCGGCGTCCTGCAGGGCTTCCTGACCACGCGCACGCCCATCCCCGGCCAGCGCGAGCTCAACGGCCACGCCCGCGCGGCGCGCCACGAGCGGCCCATCTCGCGCATGGGCAACCTCATCGTCACGAGCCGCGCTCCGCAAGACCCGGACACGCTGTTCGCCACGTTCTTGGAGGAGATTCGGAGGCGAAAGCTGCCCTACGGCATCCACGTGCTGGCCACGCTGGGCGGCGAGACCGACACGCGCAGCTACGACTTCCAGGCGTTCAAGGGCGAGATCATGCACGCCGAGCGTGTCACGCCGGACGGGCAGCGCGAGCTGTGCCGGGGTGTGGACTTCGTGGGCACCCCGCTGTCGGCGCTGGACTCGCTGGTGGCCCTGGGCGACGACGTGACGGTGGACAACGCCTACTGCGGCGCCGAGTCCGGGATGATCCCCGTGTCCACGGTGGCCCCCAGCGCGCTCATGTCCAACCTGGAGCTGCAGTCGAAGGACCGCCAGCGCTTCGCGCCCTTCGCGCTGCCGCCGCCGCCCATCAACCGCCGCCCGCAGCCCTGACGCGCACGGGCCCTCGCGCCCCTCGAGCGCGGGCCCTCAAGCGAACGCCAGCACCGCGAACGTGGCCACCTTGGCCGCAGCGAGCGACCAGCCCACCACCCGCAGGTGGCGCGGGTGCGGGCGCACGCGCAGCAGCACCGCCGCCACGCCCAGCGTGGGCGCGAACGCCCACGCGAAGTACGCCGGGACGTCCCCCCGCAGCGCCGCCGCGCCCACCAGCACGAGCGCCACGAGCACCGTCAGCCAGCCCACGTAGACGGCCAGCCCAGCCTCCCGCTGCCGCTTGGGGATGAGCTCCCGCACGGTGAGCATGGACGCCGTCCCCACCGCCGCGAACACCCCCGCGGTCAGCACGGCGTCGCGCACCGCCCACCCGTTGGCCAACATGACCGGCACCCCACCCGCCGCCGCGCTCAGCGCCAGCAGCAGCGTGCCCACCCCGCTCTTCTCGAGCCCCCGCACGGAGAGCGCCACCAACCCCAGCCCGAGCGCCGCAGGCCCCAGCACGCTCCAGCGCGTGACCGCGTCGGCGTGCACCAACGCGTACCCTCCCGCGACCAGCGCCAGCCCGCCACGAGCCAGCAGCGCCAGCCACGCGCGCCCCCCGAGTTCCCGCCGCGCCCGCCCGCCACGCTGCGCCAGCAACACCAGCGCCGGCTCGTGCGCCAAGAACAGCGCCACCGCCGCCACGGCAAACCCCACGCCCACGAGTGACCCGTCCCCCCGGCAGAACGCGGTGAGCAGCGGCGCCAACACCAGCGCATACGCCCCGTGCTCCCGAGGCATCAACCAAGAGCCCGCCGCAGGCGAGCCCTTCGGACCTGCCGCCTGAGCGCTCATCATCGCACCGGCGTTCATCGCCCGGCGTGGTGCAAAGCCCATTCCAGGCCGAAAACGTGGCGTTTCGCGAGTTCGCCGCGCGCGAACCCGCCCTCCCCCGCGCACCTCTTGCGCGCTCCACCCCCATCCGCGCTCCGGCGCGCCCCATCGTTTCCATGAGTCCCGGACTGGCGGACCCAGTCGCGCCCCGAACGACCCAGTCGCGCTCCGACCGACCCAGTCGAGCCCCCGGCAGGCCCAGATGGCGCCGACGTCGCGCCCCCCGGATGCCCGGCCGACGCGTCACCGAGGAGAGCGACGGGCGCCCTGGGCAGCGGGGCTTGGGGGGGCCCTATTTCAAGCGTCCGCAGGAGGACGCGCGAAATGGGGAGGTCACCAGAGGGAGCGCCTGCGCGACCGCCCCCCGCAGACGGGTGCCCGTCGCCCTCCCCACGATCACGCCACCCACACTTGCACCCAGGCGGGTTGGCCGGCAACATCCCCCGGCCTGCCTCATGCAGGCGGAGGCCAAACGATGAGTGAATCACAGCTCCTGCTCGACCGCGTCTACCACTGGGAAAAGACCGCTCCGAACCAGCTCTACATGACGCAGCCGTGTGGCGCGGCTCCCGTCCAAGAGTTCACGTGGAAGCGCACGATGGACGAGGCGCGGCGCATGGCGTCCTACATCGCGGCGCAGAACCTCCCGGCCGGCTCGCGCATCGGCATCCTCTCGAAGAACTGCGCGCACTTCATCATGAGCGACCTGGCCATCTGGATGGCCGGTCACGTGTCCGTGGCGCTGTACCCGACGCTGGCCGCCGACACGGTGGGCTACTGCTTGCAGCACTCGGACGTGAAGCTGCTGTTCGTGGGCAAGCTGGACGGCTGGGACGGCATGAAGCCGGGTGTGCCCGCTGGCCTGCCCTGCGTGAGCTACCCGCTCAGCCCGCCGAACGACTTCCCAACCTGGGACAAGCTCATCAAGGAGCACGAGCCCATCGCCGGGAACCCCACGCGCCCCGCGGGGGACCTCGCCATCATCGTCTACACGTCGGGCTCCACCGGGCAGCCCAAGGGCGTGATGCACAGCTTCGGCACCATGAGCGTCGCGGCCAGCAACTTCGTCAAGATGTTCAGCGTGAACCAGAGCGACCGGTTCATCAGCTACCTGCCGCTGGCGCACGTCTTCGAGCGCGCCGCCATCGAGTGCCTGAGCATCTTCTCGGGCGGCCAGGTCTTCTTCGCCGACTCGCTCGACACCTTCGTGGAGGACATCAAGCGCGCGCGCCCCACGCTCTTCCAGAGCGTCCCGCGCCTGTGGCTCAAGTTCCAGCTCGGCGTGTTCTCGAAGATGCCGCCCAAGAAGCTGGGGCTCTTCCTGAAGATCCCCATCCTCAACGGCATCGTGCGCAAGAAGGTGCTCACGGGCCTCGGCCTGCAGGACACGCGCCTCGCCATCAGCGGCTCGGCGCCCATCCCGCCGGAGCTCGTGGGCTGGTACCGCAGCCTGGGCCTCGAGCTGCTCGAGGGCTACGGCATGAGCGAGAACTTCTGCTACTCGCACATGGCGCGTCCTGGCCGCGTGCGCCCGGGCTACGTGGGTGAGCCCGATCCGGGCTGCGAGGTGCGCATCAGCGAAGAGGGCGAGATCCTGGTGAAGAGCCCGGCCGACATGCTGGGCTACTACCTGGACGACGAGCGCACGCGCGAGTCGTTCACGGCCGACGGCTTCCTGAAGACCGGCGACCGCGGCGAAGAGGACGAGCTGCGCCGCCTGAAGATCACGGGCCGCGTGAAGGAGCTCTTCAAGACGTCGAAGGGCAAGTACGTGGCGCCCGCGCCCATCGAGAACCTGATCAACACGAACCCCAACGTGGAAGTCAGCTGCGTGAGTGGCTCCGGGCGGCCGTCCGCCTACGCGTCCATCATGCTGGCGCCCGACAAGAAGGCGAAGCTGGCTGACCCCGCCGTGAAGGCGGCCGTCACGGCGGAGCTCGAGGAGCTGCTGGACAGCGTCAACTCGAAGATCGAGAACTACGAGGAGATGCAGTTCTTCGTGGTGGTGAAGGACGACTGGCAGATCGAGAACGGCTTCTTGACGCCCACCATGAAGATCAAGCGCAACGTGATCGAGGACACCTACGACCCGAAGTTGGATTCCTGGTACGGCAGCAAGAAGAAGGTCGTCTTCGAGGAGTGAGGATCGGAGCACGTTCGGGTAACCTCCGCACGTGCCCTATCGTCAGAGAGACGTCGACGAGCGCCCCCCCGAAGAAGAGCAGGCGGGCATCGTCGGCGACCTGGTGCGCCAGTTCGCCGACCCCTACGCCTTCTTCCGGGAGCTGGTGCAGAACGCCATCGACGCCGGCAGCACGGACATCCGCGTGGACATCGCGCGCGACGCCGAGGGTGCGCTGCTGTTCTCGGTGAGCGACGCCGGCGAGGGGATGGACCGCGACATCCTCGAGAACAAGCTGCTGGTGCTGTTCCGCTCCGGCAAGGAGGGCGTCGAGGGGAAGATCGGCAAGTTCGGCATCGGCTTCGTCTCCGTGCTGGCCATCAAGCCATCCGTCGTGAAGGTGCAGTCCACGCGCGCAGGCAAGGGCCACACGCTGCACCTCTACGCCGACCACTCCTACGAGCTGTTCGAGCACCCGCCCGCAGCGTCGGGCACCACCGTCACGCTGGTGGTCCCCATCCCGAAGCAGAAGGCCGACGCGCGGATCAAGGAGCATGTGCAGCGCTCGCGCGTGTCGCTGCAGCGCTGGTGCGAGCACGCCCAGATCCCCATCCGGCTGCGGGTGGACGAGAGTGCCTTCGGCGACGGGGGGGTGGAGCGCATCGACCGCGAGCTGCAGCTGGACGGCGTGCTGTGCTCCGTTCGGGTGGCCAGCTCCGACGGCCACACCATCGTCTTGGCCGGCCTCCGGGGCAGCGAAGGGCAACGCGCCGCGTTCTACAACCGCGGGCTGCTGCTGACCGAGACGGAGGAGCCGCTGGGCTTCCCGGGTCTGGTGCTGAAGGTGCAAGACTCGAGCTGGAGCACACGCTGAGCCGCGACAACGTGCGGCGTGACCAGCGCTTCCACCGCGCCCTCGAGCGTGCACGCAGCGTGGTGGACACCGCCCTCCGCCGCGCCGTGCACGACGCGCTGCACACTGCCACCCAGAGCGCGACGGACTACCACCAGCTCGCCACGGCGGTGGCGCACAGCCCGCTCGACCCCGTGGGGCTGCCGCTGCGTCTGCTGCATCCACGCGTGGCGAGCAGTCCGCAGGGCGCGCCGTCCGGGGAGCATGCCTACGTGCCCGCCGCCAACCGAAGCGAGCCGCTGCGCGGCGCTCGCGGGGAGACGGACCTCACGCTGCTGCTCGCGAAGCGCGGCGAGCTGCTCATCGATCTCGGCGCCATCCCCGACGCCTACGCGCGCCGCCTGCACAGCCGGGGCATCCGACTGGACGAGAGCTGGAGCGAGGCGCTGTCCGCGGTGGAGCTCACCCCTCCCGAGCGCGGGTCGAGCGACGAACGTCTGCTGGCGCGCGTGACCCAGGCGCTGAGCGACGCGTACCGCGACCCACGTGACGTGCAGCTCGGGAAGATCCGCGGGGCCCACGCCAACAGCCTGTGCATTGGGCAGCCCGACTCTCGCGGCCGGCCCACGAACCCGTTCACGCTGCTGCCTTTCTTTCGGGTGCCGCTGATCCTCAACGTGAGCCACCCGCTGGTGATCGCGGCGCGGCGCCATGGCGTGGACGCCCCCGACTTCGCGGCCGACATGCTGACGCGCGCCATCCTGCGGTCACACGAAGCGCTCACGCCGGCGCGCAGCGAACGGCTGCTCACGAACACCCTGGCAGAGCTGCTGGGCGACGTGCCCAACACGCCCGACACCCAGGAGGCCCCGTGAGCACGCGCCGGGTCGCAGGCCCCGGCCGCAAAGTGTCCACGGGGCACCTCCGCGTGGACACCGCGCGCGCGGTGCAAAAGCTGCGCGAGTACCAGCTGGCCGAGCCCGCGAGCTGGGTGCTCGAGGTGCTGCGCGCCGCCATCACGCTCGGGGCCACGCGGCTCACGGTGGCGGGCGACGCCAGCGACATCTCCATCTCGTGGGAGGGCGGGCTCCTGGACGATGAGACCATGCGCACCGTGCTGGACGAGCTGGTGAACCCCGGCGAGTCCCGCCGCGACGGCGCCATCCGCAGGCTGGCCATCGGGCTCAACACCGCGCTCGGGCTCATGCCGCGCCGCGTGGACCTCGAGCGGACGGACGCCGACGGGCAGCGCACCCGCGTGCGCTACACCAGCGACCTGCTCGACCCGCCGGGACCTGGCGAGACCTTGCAGGAGACGGGCGCAGGCCTGACCCACCTGGCGGCCGAGCGCGTGGCCCCCGCCGACGCCGGCGCGCGGCCGGGGATGCGCGTGACCATGCGGCGCCGCACGGGGTTCGACTCCTTCCGTCGCTTCCTGGGGCGCGCCGAGCCCGATGAGCTGCGCCTGGTGCGGGAGTGCGCCGACGACGTGCCGGTTCCGCTGCACATCGGCGACGACGTGCTGGACCGGGACGACTCTCCCAACGACCTCTTGCGCATCCCGCTGGCCGCTGGCCTCGAGGGCTTCGTCGCGCTGGTGGACGCCGACTCCACCGCCGCGGGCAACCAGCCGGCCTGGGTGGACTTCGCCGAGCGCGGCGTGATCCTCTCGCGCGCGCCGTTGCCCCTCCCGAACCCGTGGAGGGACCCTCGCGTCAGCGTGCCCATCCGCCTGTTCCTCGACCGGCACGCGCTGCCCACCAACGCATCGCGCTCGGCCGTGCGCATGGACGACTCGCTCCGCACGGCGCTCGACGTCGCGGCCGAGCGTGTCCCGCGGCTGCTCGAGGAGACCCACCGGCTGCTGCTGGGTGAGACCAGCGAGCTGGCGCAGCAGCCCGGGGTCACGCGCACGGCCCCTGCGGCGCGGCACCACCGCCTGCGCAAGAGCGTGCTGCACCTCATCGCGGCATACGTCCGCGGGAAGCCGTGGCGCTTCGACGAGGAGACGATGCCCGCCGAGCTGCAGCCGCTGATGGCGCTGCCCCTGCTGCGCGACGCGGTGGGAGCTCCCGCGAGCGTGCTCGACTTCGCGGAGAGCGACGGGATGGTCTACCGCGGGCAGGTGCCGCTCTCGGCCGAGCTCTACGGGGACAGCCTGCACAAGATGCCGTTCATTCCGCCCGGCGACGCGGCCAGCGTGCTGGTCCCCGACGGAACGTACGACGCCGAGCGGGTGAACAAGCTGCTGGAGCAGGCCGCGGAGGAGGTGCGCGCGAAGGCCGTGTTCCTGACCGGCGCCACCACCACACCCACGGTTCCGTCCACGGATGACGACGCATGGGTGGTGGTCCCCGTGCGCGCAGCGCGAAAAGACTCCTTCCTGGCCCACGAGCCGCTGCCACCCAAGGACATCGAGGGCGAGGTGGCGCTGTACGCCACGTCAGGGACACCGCGCGGGCGCATCACCTTTCTGCACGCGTCCCGGCCCATCGAAGAGCTGCTGATGCCCGCGCCGTGCAGCTACGTGGCGGTGGTCGCATGCCCTCGGCTCATCCCGCTCCCGGACTACCGGGGTCTCGGAGACCACGACGTGCGCCGCGAGGTGGTGCGCGCGGTGGAGCGCGCTGTTCTGGTGGCCGCAGAGCTTGCTGCAGGGCTGCTGCTGGGCAACGCCGTCGACGTGAGTGGCGCGCGGGTGCTGCGCGGAGCGCCGCCGGCCAGCGGGCCGACGCCCGAGCACCTGCGCGCGCTGCAGGCCGCCCACGCCCGTGCGCAGACGCGTGCCGGTGAGCGCCCGCACTGCGAGGCCTCGCCCCTCGCGCAAGTGCGCTGCATCCCGGTGCTGCACCCGGATGGCGAGCACCGCATGGAGTCGGCGCTGGATGTCGTGGCCCGCGCGCGCGTGACCAAGGCGCTGCTCTACCGCGTGGCGCGCGGCAGGCAGTCCCCGGGCCCGTTCCCACTCGCCGTGGCAGACGCGGACAGCGCTGCGGTGCTGGCGGCCATCGCGGGCGTCCCTGCTGCCCGCTTGGACCCCTCATCACGCTCTGGCCCGTGGGTCCCGCACATCGAAGCCGACGCCGTGCTGCGCGTGCGCGGCGAGGGCTTCGTCGGCGAGATCGGCTGGGGCGACGTGGAGAGTGTCTGGTCGCTCTACCGCGACGCGGTGGAGCTCGAGCGGACCGCGCTCAGCCCGAACATCTTGCCGGCCACGGTGCACATCGACGACGCGCGAGTGATCGTGGACGCGGCCACCGGGAAGGTCGTGCTGCGCCCCAACCTCCACGAGCTGCTCGGCGAGTGGGAGCGTGCCCTGCTCGGCGCGCTGATCGCCGGGGCCCGTGGCGAGCCTCCGCCCGAGCTGCGCGTCCGGCAGCCCACCGACGTGGCGCGCCAGCTGTGCCGCGCCATGGCACTGGCGCCGCGTCCCTTCCGCAAGCACTTCGACCGCGAGTATCGCCACCTGTCCGACGCGCTGCAGCTGCCCACCGCGCGCGGAGGCTCGATCTCGCTGGCCACGCTGCGCGCGAAGCAGACCGCGTGGGCGCTCCCGCCGGGAGCACGCATTACGTTCGACCACCCGGAGTTCCAGCCGGTGGTGCTGGACAGCGCTTGGAGTTCATGGGTGAAGACGGTCCTCGGGCGCGAGCTCCGTGACGGGACCGAGGTGCAGCACGAGTTCGCACGCCAAGCGGGAGGCGCAGCGCAGCGGGAGCGCGTGATGAGCAGGTCGCCCGTGCCCGCCCCCGTGTTGGACCCCACGGACCCCTTCCAGCGTGGCGTGCAGCGGCGCGAGATCACCGGGGTGGTGCGGGTGCCGAGTACGCCCCCCTTCACGATCGCGCTGACGGTGTCGGGCAGGCCCCTCTGTGAGGTGCCTGCTCCCCTCGAGCTGCCGTTCTCCGGGCAGCTGGACATGCACCCGTCCCTGGTGGACGCGGCGTGGGACGGGCTCGCCGACGCCGGTCGCTCGGCGCTCGCCACCCTCCTGCGCGATGAGCTCGAGGCGGTGCTGGTCGCCATCGCGACGGACCGCCCCAGCGAGCTCCATTCGGCACGAGGGGAAGCGCTGGTGAAAGCCTGGGCTGGCCAGCGCGGCGGGCGCAAGGGTGACGCACGCGTGCGCGAAGCCCTGAGCCACGCCCGCGCATGGCCCAGCATCCAGGGTCCTGCCGTGTCGTTGCTGGAGGCCAAGCGTAAAGGTCGCATCCAAGCGGCCGTGTTCCAAGGCACCTGGCTCGAGGCCCGCAAGGGCGAGCGCAAGGTCCAGCAAGACCACCCCGTCGTTTCCGCCACAGCGCCCATCGCCAACAGCGCGCTCGCGCGCTTCGCTGCGCTCGTGGACGTTGGCCCGCTCACCGACACCACCCACGCGGTGCAGCAGCTGCAGTCACGCAGGCGCGTGGAGCAGGGCGAGAGCGAGCTGCCGCGCCTAGGGCGGCCCGATGCCATCGCCATCGCCAAGCTGCTGAAAGACGACGCCCGGCTGCTCACGAGCCTGGGCCTCGGCGAGGCGCGGCTGGCGCTCGACGCCCAAGGCTCGAACCCCAGCACCGCCTACCTCCACGTGCAGGGCCAGCGTGTCGGCTCGCAGGCGCTCGCGGTGTTCCCGCCCGTGGAGCTGGCCTTCGAAGCCAGCGGCTACCTCCCGGAGGGCAAGCCCGCGAGCGTGGACAAGCGCAAGCTGACCATGCTCACCCAGCGCGTGCAGCGCCTGGCGAACCGGCTCGTGCAGCGCGCGTTCGAACAGGGAGAGGCAACCACTCAGCTTCGGCGCGCCACGCGGTTCGCCTGGCTGGGCCAGAAGGTGATCGAAGACGCGCTCGTGGAAGAGCTGCCGCTCCTGGAAACCACCTCGGGCGGCTGGACCAGCCTGGCCGAGCTGCGCGCGGCCGAAGCCAGCCAGGGCCCGGCGTGGTTCACCACCGAGCTCTCGAGCCAAGTCGTACCGGACGAAGTGGGGCGCGTGGCCATCCGCCTCACCCCGGGCGAGGCGAAGACGCTCGGCACGCAGCTGGCGCTCGAGGACGCCACCGAGGCGCTCGCCGTGCAAGCCGTCCGCATCGCCAACAAGAACCGGCCGAAGACCAAGAGCCTCGACGCACGCGACACGCTGGCCATCCTGTCGAAGCAGCCGAAGACAGCGCTGCTGGCGTACGCCGAGCTCGAGCCGAGCGCGGAGCACACGGCCCGCGGCTCGCTCGTGGTCCTGACCCCCGGGTCTTCGTCGCTCTTGGGCCTGTTCGTGCATCACGAGCTCCACCCGCTGGGAGCGTTCCCATGTCCGTCCGACTGGCCCGCCCTGGTCGTGGTGGACGACCCCACCCTCACGCCCAACGTGCGCTACGACGAGCCGAAGAAAGACGCGCGCTGGGACGCCCTGCTGTGGCAGGTCGCGGCCGCCACCCGCGCCGCGCTGCGCAAGCGCTTCGACCCCGGCGACGACTTCGGCACGCGCCACGTGGACCTGAAGCTGCCGAGCGGGACGATGGGTGTGGGCGTCATCGGGCTCGGCGACCCGCTGACCGCGGGCGAACTCGTGGTGATGCGACATCAACAAGAGCTCCTGCGCGACCTCCCGCTGCGTGGCGAGGTGTTCGTGTGCCTCGGGCCCGCGCGTGGGTCGCGGGGAGACGTCGGCATGCCAGAGACGCTGGCCATCGCCCGGGCCGCCTATGGCGAGCTGCTGCTGGACCTCGCCAACGCGCTGGCCGGCGTGCCGCTCGTGGACCCCGAGCTCGCGCCCTCGTGGGCGAGGGACACGGCAGGGTGGTCGGCCGACGAGCTGGAGTTTGCGCAGGCGCACGTGGTGCTCGGGGCCTTGCGGGGCTCGCTGCCGCCTGCCCACGCGGTGAATGACGAGCTGATGCTGCCGTGCTTCCGACCGCTGCCCATCACGCTGCGCGCCGCGCGTGAACTGCTGGCCGGCACCCGCACGGTCTACTCGGTGGAGCCAGACGGCCCCGACGCACACGGGGCGGACCCCAACCTGGTGGTGGACGACTCGCTGCTCAGCCGCGTCATCGCGGGCGAGCTGGGGGCCCGCGTGCGCCGTGTGCGTCGCTGGCGGGCGCAGCCTCCGGTCCAGCTGCCTGACCCGGAGCCGTTCGTGGCTGCGGCACATGCCCCGACGGCGCTACCCATGCCCCACCCGCTGGCCAAGCTGGTGGAGGAGCTCAGAGAGCTGCTGGCCGCCACGGCGGAGTTGGGTGCGCGGGGGCCCATCCGCGTGGGGATTAGCTCACGGCGACGCGAACCCATGCTGGCCGTCGATCCGACTGTCGATCAGGTGGTGCTGGCCGGCGGGAACGCGGCGCTGCGCACCATCGCCGAGGCGCTCGCCGAAGACGACCCGCAGCGCGGCCGACGCGCGGCGATGGCGCTCGCCGCTCACGTGCTCGCGCTGCTGGACGACACTGCGGCCAAGGGAAACCGCCCCGACCAGCTGCGTGTGCTGGAGGAGTGGCTCGTCCCGCGCTGAGGATTTCTTCGGAGCGGGAATGTAACGGAGCCGTCCGGCGTCCCACTTACGTAGTGTGACTCACTGGTGACGACACCCCATCGCGCTGCTACGCTGGTTAAACAGGTCCGGCGTCCGCAGCTCTGAGCCACGAACGCCGCCCCCGAAATCTACGCCCTACCCAAGGTCGCTAAGTCACTCGACAAGTCACTCAAGCTAATCAAGGTCGGAACCAGACCGCACAATGCCGGGCAAGGGAAGCGCGCGGTCTGGTTCCTAAAGCAAGACCCTGTGAGTGTGCAACATGAGTGCCAGGCGCGCGGGCAGCGCGGAGGAAGAGGCTCAGGCCGCATGCGGCCACATGTTTCAAGTGCCTTTCCGCAATGCTTCGCTATTCGCGAGACAACGCGGTTGGCAGCATGGAAGGCACGGGCGCGACACGGCACGCAGCGATGAGGGGCCGCCCATGACACGAATGTCGTGGTCCTGCGCAGCCGTCAGCGCGCGTCGCTCTGCGCAGCGGCCCAGCCGAGCCAGGCGCAGATCGCCGCGTTCGCGAGCAGCCACGGCCCCGCCACCAGCTCGGGGAGCAAAGCCAGGCGCACGGTGGGGACCAGCGCTTCGAACACCAGGCCACCCGCCACCCCGAACGCAAGAACGCTGAGCCACGGGGAGAGGCGCCGCACGTGGGCCAAGGCGGCGTAGGCCAGGAGCGGAAGCGCAGCCGTCAGCCCCAGCAGCGCCCCCACGTCCCCCAGCAGCGCGAAGGCGTGCGGCCCGGAGAAGGCGCTGACGCTGGCCGTGGTGGGCCACCACGAGAAGGCCGCTGAGAGCCCGCCACCGAACGTGAACGCACCGAACGCGGCGGCGAGCGGACCCAGTGCCAGCTTGCGACGCCGGCGCGCCGCGCCTCCATAGAGAGTGAGCAGGGCCACCGAGGCGGCCGAAGCGCCTCCCAGCGAGCGGCTGCTGCCTTGGCGTTGAAGGGCCGCGTCGGCCTGCAGGATGCCCGCGCCGAAGTCGCTGTTGGGCCCCACCTCGCGGGCGCTCTCGCGCAGCACACGCTCGATGGCGTCCGGGTCACGCAGCCCCTCGGCGCGCAGCAGGGCCACCACCCCCGCCACATGCGGCGCGGCCATCGAGGTGCCCTGGAAGCCCAGGTAGTCGTGCTGCATGGGGTCGCCCCGCACCATGGTGTTCTGCACGACGCCGTCGGGCATGCCGTCGCCGTTCTGGTCCACGCGCAGATCGCCGCCGGGCGCCATCAGGTCGAGGGCGTCGCCGTACGAGGAGTAGTAGGCGCGCGTGCCGTCCATGCGGACCGCGCCCACGGCGATGACGTGCTCGTACGCGGCTGGGTACTCCACGCGGCCGCGTCCGGTGTTCCCGGCTGCTGCCACGACCACCACGCCCTTGTCGTGGGCGTACTCGATGGCCGACGCCATGGCCCGCGAGGGCAGGCCCCCGCCGAGGCTCATGTTGATGACGTCGGCGCCGTGGTCGGCCGCCCAGCGAATGGCCGCCGCGATGTCGCCCGAGCGCCCTGCCCCACGCGCATCGAGCACGCGGATGGGCATGATGGTGGCGTCGGGGGCCACGCCGGCCACGCCGATGGCGTTGTGGGTGGACTGCGCGATGGTCCCCGCCACGTGGGTGCCATGGCCGTGCTCGTCATCCGGGGTGGCGTCGCCATCCACGAAGTCCCAGCCCGCTGCGAAGCGGGTGCCAGCCAGGTCGGGTGCGCGGCGGCCACGCTCGTGGTCGCGGTAGAGCACGCCCGTGTCGATGACGGCCACCACCACGCCGCGGCCCCGCGTGCGCAGCCACGCATGCGGCATCTGCACCTGGTCGAGGTGCCATTGGTGCCGGTAGTACGGGTCGTTCGGGCGGAAGGCGCCCCGCGCAGGCGCAACGGTGTCCGGGGCGGGTGCCTCGGGGGAGTCGCTCGCGTCGTTGGGCGTGAAGTCGATGGCGCGCGGGTCCACCGGCAGGCCCAGCGTGTGTTCGCGCTCGAGGGACTCCACCGCGCCCTGCCCGCTCAGGCTGCGCCGCAGGTCGGCGAGTTCGCTCTCGGGGATGTTCAGGCGGTAGAGCCTGCCAGCCGCGCTCAGCTCCACCCCCAGCGTTCCGTCCGGCCAGTCGAAGGGCGCCACCGCGTCGTCGATGGCCTGCGCCAAGGCGGCGCGCTGGTCGTCGCTCAGGTCGTCGTCGAGGTCCAGCAGCAAGGCACCCGATGCTCCCACAGTCTCCGAGCGCGTAGCGTCGAGATCATGGACCGGCGTGGCGTCCGCCGCGCGGCCGGGGGAGCCGAGCCGAGCCGCTACCGAGAGCCCGAGGGCCCCCAGCGCCAGCAGCACACCGAGCGCGATACGCAGACGGACCGAGGAATCGAGCGAAGACGCCACGCCCACACGGTAGTCGGCGCCATGGGCCCCCGCAACGCCCTCACTCCCAGAGCAGGCGCAGGTCGCTCAGCTTGCGGGTCTCGCGGTCGAACGTGGCGAACGCGATGCCCTCCACCTTGCGGCCACCGTCTCTGGCGCTGCAGCGGGCCGTGACCACGTCGCCGGAGGCGATGGGCTCGCTCAGCACCAGCTCGTGCCCGCGAGCCACGAACGCCGTGAGGTCCATGGGCGCGCCCTCGCACACGCGCACCCTCATGTCTGCGGTGGTGAGGTCTCGGGCCGCCGCGAGATCGTTCCCGCGCAGCGCGTTCGAGAAGGCCAGCGTGGCCTCACGCCCCGGCCGCCGCGCACCCCGCTTGGTGCCGGCCACGTAGCGTTGCATCCAGGCGCGACCCAGGAAGCGCGCCATGCGCACGCTCGAGACCATCATGGAGGCCTTGCCGCGCAGCCCCGCGCTCATGGTGCGCTGCGTGGCCTGCGACGCGTCCCAGTAGGCACCCAGGCGCTTCACCACCAGCTTCCCGTCGTCGCGGCCCAGCTCGTAGAGCAGGCGCGTGGGGATCTCGGAGCGCACGCCGAACGCCATGGTGGGCCGCAGGGTCACGTCGCGCGCCACCACATCGCCCACCACCACGTCCAGCTTCACGTCCACGAGGAGTGCCTTCATCCCGTCGATGAACGTGTCGTAGAACAGCTCTAGGTCGTTCTTGCCCGTGTCGGGCCGCGTCTTCGCGTCCTTGCGGCACGCCGGCGTCCCGACCGGGTCGTGCACCTCGGCGTCGCTCGCGTAGAGCGCCAGCCACTCGGCGCGCGCACGGCGGTTGGCGGCATCGGGGGAGGCCGCCGCGACCGCGAGGCGCGCGGCGCTTTCATCAGGGGAGTTCGCCATCCGGCCGCATATAGCAGCCCTCAGAGCATCAGCATGTCGTCGTCGATGTCGCCGCCGTCGAGCGTGAGCTGAGTGTCCATGAGGCGCTCTTCGCCCAGCTGCTCGATGTACTCGCGAATCTCCTTCACGGCGTTCACCAGCACCGCGAAGCGCTCCCGCGAAAGGAACAGCACCGTGGCCTGCATCGCCGTGGTCACGGTGGCGGTGGTGGGCTCGTTGTGAATCAGGGCGATCTCACCGAACACATCGCCGGGCTTGAGGGTGGCCAAGAGCACCCGCTCGCTACCGTCCACCTTGGACACGTCGGCCTCGCCGCTGAGCAGCAAGAAGAGACCACGGCCCTGTTCGCCCTCGCGAATGATGGTGGTGCCGGGGGCCAGGTCGTGCGCCGCGAAGCCACGCACCAGATCCAGGCGCTGCTTGGTGTCCAGCGGCCGGAACAGCGGCGACGTGGCCAGCAGGTTGTTGAGCAGACGCTCGCGCGTGAACTTCTCGAGGGCCGTGGCGATGGCGCCCACCTGGGACGACGCGGCCACCAGCGCCTCGCGCGGGAACTCGAGCAGGTCGCAGTCGTCGAGGGCCACCACCGTGGCGCTGCGCGGCTGCGCGGACACCAGCGCCATCTCACCGAAGATGGATCCGTCGTGCAGCTTGGCGAGCCGCTGGACGGCCCCGTCGTCGCGCGTGCGCTGCACCTGCACCTCGCCGCGAGCCAGCACGAAGAACGACGTGCCCACGCTGCCCTGCTCGATGATCACCTGGCCGGGGCGCGCCCGCACCAACCGAAGCGCGCCCAGCACGGCCGCGAAGTTGTCGGCCGGCAGCTCGCTGAAGACGGGGATGGGCGTGACCTTCTCGGGGAAGGCCGCGATGCGCGAGGTGTCCATGGCGTTGCGCGCCGCGTGCGTGGCCAGCTCGGCGAGCGGCGGCGGGGTGTCGAAGCGCAGGCCATCGGGAAGGAGCGCGTCCGGGTCGCCCAGCGAGAGGCGCACGCCGCGGCCGAGCTTCGGAGAGTCTTTGGCGTAGAGCGTGGCCACCCCCGCAAGCAGCTGACCGAGCTGCGGCTCGAGCGCCTGCAGCACCTTCAGCGCCACCAGCGCGCGCAGCGGATAGCCGGCGTGGGCCGCGTACTGCGCGAGCTTGGTGTAGACCATGGCTGCGGCCTGCGGCTCGCCCAGGGCCAGCAAGCAGTCCGCGATGCGCAGGCGCCCATCGAGGCTGGCGGGGTTGAGCTGCACCTCGGCGGCGTAGCCGTGCAGGGCCTCGGCGTAGCGGCCCGCATAGAGGTGGTCGTCGGCGTACTCGTGGAGATCCTTGAGGGTGCGCATCCGGGGGAGCGTACCAAAGTCGGCGCCCTTCGTGAGTGAATCACCGCGCCGCGGCAGACGACCCTAGCGCGCGAGCCGTGAGCAGCGCGGGCTCGCCAGGACGGCAGCCCTCGAGGTCCAGCCCCACGTGCGACACCAGATGGTCTCGGCGCTCGGTGATCCAGGTCATCATCTCGCCGCGCAGCGCCTCGGGCCAGTCCTCGGGAGGTTGAATGGGAGGCCCACACCCGGCCAGCGGCAGCAGGCGGAAGCGAGGTTGGCGCTCGAAGCCGCCCCAGAACCGAACGTAGCGGTCGTCGTTCATCCACGTGGGCAGGAACTGCAGCTGCACGGGGCGCCCCTCCACCAGCTCGATGCGCAGCAGCAGGCCCTCGCGCAGCATGGGGTTCTCGTCCTTCGGCATGCCCCGGAAATACGGCCGCCGTGGCGTAGCCTGGCGCGCCATGTCCGACACGAAGTTGCCGAGGCCCCACACGATGGGCACGCGGCGCTCACCCACTACCAACAGCTCCACGGGCAGCGGCACGTGCGTCCCGTGCACCACGATCACGTCTGCGCCCGCGTCGGCCAGCTGTCTCGCCCACTCGCGCCAGCGCGGCTTGGGGAGGTCCACGGCCTCACCCAGCACGTGGATGACGGGCACCAACAGCTCGGTGTCGGGCCGCAGGGCCGCGAACTGCGCGATGGTGGGCGCGTGCAGGTCGGCCAGGGCAGGCGTCCCTGGCTCGAGCGCGCCGCGCGGATGGCCATCGTAGAAGGGCACCAGCGTCACGCGTGCGCCGTCGTCCCCCACGGTCACCGGCCACGACGTGTGCGGGTAGTGCCCCGCGCCGCTGGTCACGAAGCCCGCTGCACGCGCCGCCGCGAGCGTCTCCACCAAGCCCTCTTCGCCTTGGTCGAGCGCGTGGTTGTTGCTGAGCATCAGGCCGTCCACGCCGATGCGACGCAGCCCCGCGAGCGTGTAGGCCGGCATGTTCAAGGGGATGGCCACGAGCGTCTCGCCACCCCAGGTGCTGCGGTCGATCTCGTTGCGGCGGCGGGCCACGGGGCTCTCGAGGTTGGCGAAGACGAAGGCCTCGGGCTCGCGCGCGAACCACGCGCCCACGGGCTCGAGGATGCGCGTGTAGGCGTCGGCCTCGGTGCCGCCGAGCGCGACCTCGCCCTCGATGATGCGGCGGATGCCCTCCGAGATGAGGATGTCGCCAGCGACCCACACTACGGTGCGCGCGGGTCGACGGGGCGCAGCAGGCGAATCGGTGCGACCTGGGCGCGGGGGCTCATGCCGTGCGTGCGGCGGCGCATCCACGGGTGGGGGGGCAGCGGCGCGCCCTCGCTCGCTGCACGCGAGAGAAGCTGCGCTGGCCAGTCCGAGGATCACGGGCAGCACCCCACCGAGGGCTCGGATGCGCACACCGGCCCGGGCCATCATCAACCCGCTCGGAGGGCCAGCAGCCGCTCGAGGGCGTCCTCGGAGCTGGGGTCCCGGTCGAGCGCCGCCTGGAACGCGCGCTCGGCCTCGTCTCGATGCCCGCTGCGCTCGCCGAGGATGCCCAGGTTCAAGAGGGGGTGGGGGTCGCTCGGTGAGAGCTCCGCCGCGCGCTCGAACGACGCTCGGGCCTCTGCCTCACGCCCCAGATACATGAGCGCCACCCCACGACCGTTGTGGGCCTCCGACTGCTGTGGGGCCCGCTCGATGGCGCCCTCGAACGCGCCGAGCGCTTGGTGCAGCTGCCCGCGCGCCACGTGCGTGTTGCCGAGGCGCACCTCTACCATCACGAGCCCCGGGTCGAGCGTGAGCGCGTGCCGGTAGGCCTCGACCGCCGCGTCGAGGTCACTCGTGGCGCGGCGCAGGTCGCCGAGCGCAACCCACACGGAAGCATCACGCGGAGCCAGCTGACGAGCGCGCTCGAGGTCGCTCGCAGCGCCGGGGCCCTGCCCTTGCTCCATCCGCGCCAGCCCACGGCCGAGGAAGGCCGCTGGGTCCGTGGGCGCGAGCTCGAGCGCTTGGCTGTACGATGCCTCGGCACCGGCCAGATCCCCGCGCACCCTCAGCACACGCGCGAGGTCCATGTGTCCCACGGCGTCCCGCTGGTTCAAGCGCAGCGCCTCACGGTAGGCGTGCTCGGCCCCCTCGAAGCGCCGCTGCTGCTCGAGCGCCTCACCCAGCACGGCATGGGCGCGGCTCGCCTCGGGTTCGCGTCGCACCAGGGCGCGCGCGTAGCGCTCGCTCGCCTGCGGGTCACCCACCTCGAGCGCCAGCGAGGCGGCCGCCATCAGCCCGCGTGCGTGCTGGGGCACCAACCGCAGCGTGTGCGCCACGTGCTGTTCGGCCTCAGTCAGGCGAACCCCACGACGCGCGATCTCGGCGGCCAGCAGGTGCGTCTCCGCGTCCCAGCCGTGCAGCTCCACCGCAGCTGCGAGCGTGCGCTGCGCGCTGGGCAGGTCCCCGCCTTGCAGCGCGACCAGCACGCTGGCCCGGACGAGGAGCGCCTCGGACTCGACGTTGTGGATGCCCCGCTCGCGCGCCCGCACGAGGTGTGACAGCGCGCTGCTGGCCGCCAGTCGATCGAGGCCCGGAGCCTCCACGATACTGGCCTCGAGGCGTGCGCGCGCGCCTCCGAGGTGCTCCTCACCCTCTGCTGTTCTGCGCTGCGCGTAGAACTGGAAGGCGCCGCCGCCCACGACCACGAGCGCGAGCAGGAGCACCCCTCCGCGAACACGGCGACGCAGAGGGAGCGCGAGGCGCAGCGGCCCAAGAGGCGAGAGTGAGGCACCCATGGGATGGTCTTGCCCCCGTCGAGCGAGACCAGTCAACAAATGTGCAGCGGCCAGGGTGCACAAATCCGCTCAGGTGCATCTTGGCGGGACCCCTGCTACCTTCGCCCACATGTTGGGCATCCTGAACTCCAAGTACGAGCTCGTGGAACTCGCGGGCGAGGGAGGGATGGCGCACGTCTACCGGGGCTACACGCTCGGCGCCGAGGGCTTTCGCCGCCCGGTGGCGGTGAAGCGCATCCTCGAAGGCTTCGCCGACAACGCCGAGTTCCTGGAGATGTTCGTCGAGGAAGCGCGCGTCTCGGCCACCATCCACCACCCCAACGTGGTGCAGATCCACGACTTCGATCGCGACGACGCCGGGCACTTCTACCTGGTGATGGAGTGGGTGCCGGGCGTGAACCTCTTGGACTGGTGCGAGGGCCACCGCCTGCGCGGTCAGCGCACGCCATGGCACCTGGTCGCCGCCGTGGGCATCGAGGTCTCGAAGGGCCTCGGCGCCGCCCATGAGAACCACAACGAGCAGGGCGGGCTCTCCCCCATCTATCACCGCGACGTCACGCCGCAGAACGTGCTCATCAGCCAGTTCGGGTACGTGAAGCTCACGGACTTCGGGCTGGCGCGCGCCACGGACCGCGCGCGCATCACGCGCGAGCACATCGTGAAGGGCAAGGTCTCGTACCTGGCGCCCGAGCTCACGGAGGGCGGAGACCCCTCCCCGCAGTCGGATCTGTTCGGTCTCGGAGTGCTGCTCTGGGAGTCGCTGATGGGCCGCAAGCTCTTCCACGGCGACGGTCCGGTGGACGTGGTGCGCGCCATCCAGGCCGCGGTCATCCCCTCGGTGTGTGCCGAGCGCCCAGAAGTCCCGCGTGCCTTCGACGACGTGCTGGCCTACGCGCTGGCGCGCTCGCCGCGTGACCGCTACACCAGCACGCGCCAGATGTGCCGCGCCTTGTCGAACATCCTGCGGCTGACCCCCGAGGCCACCGACGCCGACGTGCTGAGCCGCAGCGTGATCGACGCGCGCGACGCGCTGCGGGCCGGCCAAATCGCGAGCGCGCTGCGCACCGAAGCCGAGGCGCTCCCGCTCACGCGCCGCAAGTAGCGGCGCAGGGGAGAGGCCTCTCAGCCCGCGAGGAGCTTCTGCAGCTCGCCCGACTCGTACGCCTCCCGCACGATGTCGCAGCCGCCCACCAGCTCGCCGCGCACGAACAGCTGTGGGAACGTGGGCCAGTTGCTGAAGTCCTTCATGCCCTGCCGCACCTCGGCGTCGGCCAGGATGTTCACGGTGGCGAAGTCCGTGACGCCGGCGCGCTTGAGCACCTCCACCACGGTGGCGGAGAAGCCGCACTGCGGGAAGTTCTTGGTGCCCTTCATGAACAGCACGACGGGCGCTTGGGTGACCAGGCCCTCGAGGCGCTCCTTGAGCTCGGGTGTCAGCGTGCTCATGTCAGCCTCCCTGCGCTTCCCACGCTTCGGGCGTGAGGGTCTTGAAGGTGAGCGCGTGGACGGGGCCGTCCATCAGCTCGCCGAGGGCGCCGTAGACCAGCTGGTGCTGCTTCACGCGGGACTGCCCGGCGAACGCGCTGGCCACGATGACGGCCTCGAAGTGGTCCTTGGTCCCGGTCATGTCCTTGACCTCGACGTGGGTGACACCGCTCAGTTTCTCACGGAGCCGCTGCTCCAAGACGCTTGGTTCGACCATTCCGCATGGCTAAGCCTCCCGAGCGTGCGTGTCAATGCACGGCAGCAAACGGGCTACTCGATGCGGATCTGCTTCAGCCGCCGGTTGACGTCGCGCGCCAGGGTCAGCTCTTGGTCCCGAGGCAGCGTGGTGGTGGCAGAGAACAGCGCGAACGCGGCCAGCTCGTGCAGGGCCTGGTGCAGCGCGTCCACCGGGCTGTCTTGCTCCACGCCCATGAGGGCCTGGGTGATGACGCTGGCGTCCACGCAGCCGAAGTCGTCCATGCCCTCACCGAAGAAGGGCCCGTAGCCGCTGCCGTCGATCCACGCGTCCAACGTCTGGCGCGTCTGCGCCACCCCGCCGTAGGTGGCCACCGCGATGAAGATGTCTTGCATGACCTCGTTGAACGCCGCGACCAGCCGCTTCACGGTGTCCGTGTCGATGTTGGAGGCGCGCCGCAGCGTGATCATCTTCGCTTGCAGCAAGTGATAGACGGCCTTGGTGGTGGCGAACTCGCCGTGCCCGGTCATGCGGGCCAGCTCGTCGATGGTGCGCCGCCCGTCGCACACGGCCATGAGCGCCTCGGCGGCCTGGTCCAGCTTCTTGGGCGGCGGCGCGTCCGGCACCGGGACCGGGCACATCTGGTTGCTGGGGATGCGCTCACGGAACAGCGCCATCTCGTCGATGCGCTGCACGCCCTCCATGAGCAGCCCGTGGATCTGCATGTGCATCTGGATGCCCAGCGGCTCCTCTGCGTCCGTGGGCAGGTGGAACACGTAGTGCCCCTCACCGGCCAGCAGCGCGCCGTGGAAGACCTCCACCGACTGCTTCTGCAGGAACTGGAAGAGCTGCGCCGAGTCGATGATGCCGCGCGCCACCAGGGTCTCGCCGAAGCGTTCTTCCGGGGAGAGGTCCTGCAGCACCCGCTCGAGGTCACGCCGGGAGATGCCACCCGCGCGGAAGATGACCTCGCCCAGACGGTCGTCGCTGGAGGAGCTGGCCGCTCCCTTGAGGGCGCCCTGGTCGAACAGCAGGCGCCGCTCCCAGGTGGGCGTGGCCACCAACAGCTCCCCGCGCCAGTTGGCGGTGGCGATGACGTTGATGACCTCCATGACGGTCATGCGCGTGACGATCTCGCCTGCCATCAGGACACGCGGGCGCGCCTCCACGCCGAGCGATGCGTCCCCGAACAGGAGCAGCCCGGGCGACGCCACGGCCAGATTGTACGAGCCGGCGAAGCGCTTGAGGGCTGGGCCACCGGTCGCGGAGCTGCGCACGACCCCGCTGGGTTCGATCACGAGATCGGCTTCATCAACCACGGGCGGCATAGTAGTGCAGCGAGCGCGCGCGGGGCAACGTTCGTACGCGGACTTCTCGCGTCTCGGCGACGTGTGCTATCGCAGGGCATGTCCAAGATCGCGTGGGTGTTTCCGGGGCAAGGGAGTCAGTCCGTCGGTATGGGGCGCGACGCCTTCGATGCGTCGCCGGCGGCACGGTTGGTGTTCGAAGCAGCCGACGCTGCGCTGGGCGAGTCACTGAGCGGCCTGTGCTTCGAGGGACCGGCGGACGCGCTGTCGCTCACGGCCAACACGCAGCCCGCCATCTTGACCACGTCCATCGCGCTGCTGCGAGCGCTCGAAGAAGCCGGCCCGCTGCCCGTGGACGTCATGGCTGGACACTCGCTGGGAGAGTACTCCGCTCACGTGGCTGCCGGCACGCTGCGCTTCGACGACGCGGTGCGCGTGGTGCGGCAGCGGGGGCTCTTCATGCAGGAGGCCGTGCCCGTGGGAACCGGCGCCATGGCCGCTGTGCTCAAAGCGGAGCGCGAGCTGGTGGAGCGCGTGTGTGCCGGCATCGACGCGGTGGTGGAGCCCGTGAACTTCAACTCGCCCGGACAGATCGTCATTGCGGGCAGCGTCGAGGGCGTCCAGCGCGCGAGCGAAGCCCTGACCGCCGAGAAGGCCCGCGTCATGGCGCTCCCGGTGAGCGCGCCGTTCCACTCGAGCTTGATGCGGCCCGCGGAGGAGCGCCTGGCGCCGCTGCTGGACGCGCTCACCTTTGCCGACCCGCGTGTGCCCGTGTACGTGAATGTAGACGCGGCCCCCGTCACGGCAGGGGCGGCGGCGCGCGATGCCTTGGTGCGGCAGGTCAGCCGGGCCGTGCGCTGGGACGAGGCGGTGGTGGCGATGATCGCGGCCGGTGTCAGCGTGTTCGTGGAGGTCGGCCCAGGCAAGGTGCTGAGCGGGCTGCTGAAGCGCATCGACAAGAACGCCACGGCCATCTCGGTGCAGAGCATGGCGGACGTGGGCGCGGCGCGTGAGGCTCTCCTCGCGGCGCGCAGCTGACGCACGTCCCTGGGCGGCACCCCTCACCATTCGCGGACACCTACATTTGACGCATGGTCGGAATGCGTCATAAGCCGGTCGCGTCTGCGGGTGCCATCCGGCCCCGTTCTCCTCACCCCGAACCCCTTACGGGAACAGGTAAAATGGAACAACTCATCTATACGGCCCCGGCCGCTGGAGTCGCCGCGCTCATCTATGCGGTGTACTGGACCAGCTGGGTCAAGAAGCAGGATGCCGGCGACCAGTCGATGCGCGACATCGCCGAGCAGATCCAGACCGGCGCCATGGCCTTCATCAAGGCCGAGTACCGTGTGCTCGCCGTGTTCGTGGTGTGCGTGGCCGCGCTGCTCGCCGCCATCAACATGTCGCCGGGCCAGAGCCCGCTGATCGCCGCTGCCTTCGTGGTGGGTGCTGGGCTCTCCGCCATCGCGGGCTGGGCCGGCATGCGTGTGGCCACCTACGCCAACGTGCGCACCACCGCGGCCGCGCGCCTCGGGCTCCCGCAGGCACTCAACGTGGCCTTCAAGGGCGGCTCCGTCATGGGTATGACCGTGGTCGGTCTGGCGCTCATCGGCATGGCCGTCCTCTTCATCGCCTTCACCAAGATGTTCCCCCTCCCGTTGGCCATGAGCGTGCTCACCGGCTTCTCGATGGGCGCCTCCACCATCGCGCTCTTCGCGCGCGTGGGCGGCGGCATCTACACCAAGGCGGCTGACGTCGGCGCCGACCTCGTGGGCAAGATCGAAGAGGGCCTGCCCGAGGACGACCCACGCAACCCCGCCGTCATCGCTGACAACGTTGGCGACAACGTGGGTGACGTGGCCGGCATGGGCGCCGACCTGTTCGAGAGCTACGTGGGCGCCATCATCGGCGCCATGGTGCTGGGCCTCGGCTTCGACGTGGTCACGGCCGAGACCGTGGACACCAGCCCCGTGCTGCTCCCGCTCGTGCTCGCCGCTGCCGGCATCATCTGCTCCATCCTGGGCACCTTCGTGGTGAAGACCAAGGAGGGTGGTAACCCCCAGCACGCGCTCGACGCGGGCGCCTTCGGAGCGGCCGGTGTCATGGCCGTGGCCACCTTCGGCATCGCCAAGTACATGTGGCCCGTGGGCGGCGCCATCATCGCCGGCCAGACGGTCACGTTCATGGACGTGGGCATCGCCACGGTCGTCGGGCTGCTCGTCGGCGTCGCTATCGGCATGATCACCTCCTACTACTGCTCCATGGACAAGCCGCCCGTGGACAGCATCGCGGAGCAGACCAAGACCGGCCCCGCCACCACCATCATCACCGGCCTCGCCGTGGGCATGAGCTCCACCGCGTGGCCCGTCATCCTGATCGGCGCGGGCGTCATCCTGGCGGACCACTTCGCCGGCCTCTACGGCGTGGCCATCGCGGCGCTGGGCATGCTCTCCACCACGGGCATCCAGCTCGCGGTGGACGCCTACGGCCCCGTGGCCGACAACGCCGGCGGCATCGCCGAGATGAGCCACCAGGCCCCCGAGGTGCGCGAGCGCACCGACAAGCTGGACGCCGTGGGCAACACCACCGCGGCCATCGGCAAGGGCTTCGCCATCGGGTCGGCGGCCATGACGGCCCTCGCGCTCTTCGCGGCCTTTGCCCAGACCTCTGGCATCGACGGCATCGACATCACCAAGCCGGTGGTCATGGCCGGCCTCTTCGTGGGCGGCATGCTGCCGTTCCTCTTCTCGGCCATGGCCATGAGCGCCGTGGGCGAGGCCGCCATGGAGATGATCGAGGAAGTGCGCCGTCAGTTCCGGGAGATCCCGGGCCTGCTCGAGGGCACGGCCAAGCCCGACACCGCCAAGTGCGTGGACATCAGCACCAAGGCCTCGCTCAAGCGCATGCAGGCCCCCGGCGCCCTGGCCATCGTGACCCCGGTGGTGGTGGGCTTTGGCGGCAACCTGATCGGCCCCGGCGTGGGTGCCGAGGCGCTGGGCGGTCTGCTCGCTGGCGTCACCGTCTCGGGCGTGTGCATGGCCATCTTCATGTCCAACGCGGGCGGCGCGTGGGACAACGCCAAGAAGTCTTTCGAGGGCGGCGGCTACAAGATGAAGAACGGCACCGTCCACCCGAAGGGCTCCCCTGCACACAACGCGGCCGTGGTGGGTGACACCGTGGGCGACCCCTTCAAGGACACGGCGGGCCCCTCGCTGAACATCCTGGTGAAGCTCATGAGCGTGGTGGCGTTGGTCATCGCGCCGAACATCGCGGCTCCCGCGAGCACGACCGCGACCGGCGACGAAGCCGTCATCACGGACACCACGGGCACCACGCCCCCTGCGGCCGACGCGGCTGTGGTGGCCATCGCCGACGCTGGCGCCGCGGACGAGGACGAAGACCTGGACGACGAAGACCTCGACCTGGACGACTCCGACCTGAACGACGACTGGGGCGACGAGGAGCTGGACGAAGAGGAGCCCGCCGAGGGCACCGAAGCGAGCGACCTACAGCTTCGCCTCGGGCTCTGAGGCCCGGCGCTGCTTTCGTGGAGAGGCCGTCCTTCGGGGCGGCCTTCTTCGTTCCGTCGGTCGCGCCGTTAGAGGAAAGGGTTGTGCCGCCGCTCGTCGCCGATGCGCGTGACCGGGCCGTGCCCCGCGATGACCAGCGTGTCGTCCGGCAGCGTCAGCAGCTTGTCTTCGATGGACTTCAGGATCAGGCGCCCGTCACCACCCCAGAGATCCGTGCGGCCGATGCCTCCGCGGAAGAGCGTGTCGCCCGCGAGCAGGAGCGGGGTCTCGCCCTCCACCAGGAAGCACAGGCTGCCGGGCGTGTGACCCGGCGTGTGCAGCACACCGGCCTCCACGGTGCCGGCATGAACGCTGTCCTGGTCCTTCAGGAAGCGGTCCACCTCGGGCAGCTTGGGCGCCTTCATCGGCACGCCGAACGCGTTCAGCTGCATCTGCAGGTCGTTGTACAGGAAGAGGTCACCCTCGTGCAGCATGGTGGGCGCCGAGGTGGCCGCCTGGACCAGGTGCGTGGCCCCACAGTGGTCGAAGTGCGCGTGCGTGTGGATGATGGCCACGCAGCGCAGCCCCTTGGCCGCGAGCCGCGCGAGGATCTTGTCCGCCTCGCCGCCCGGGTCACACACGATGGCCTCGCCTCGCTCGAGGTCACCCACGATGACGCAGTTGCAGCCCAGCGGGGCCACGGGGAAGTGCTCGACGTACATGGCCGGGATCTAGCGCGAGCGCCGGCGACGAGCGAGCAGCAGCGCCCCGAAGACCATCAGCAGCGCCGCACCGGGGGTGCCTCGGAGCGCACCCGCGGAGCAGCCGCCACCGCCTTGGAACCCGACGCCGGGGTTGACGCCGCCGCCCAGGTCCACGGCCGGGCCCTGGTCCACGGTGGTGGATCCACCGTCGTCGGTGCCCAGGTCTTCGTCCACGCCCAGGTCCCCAATGGGGATGACGCCGCCGTCGACGGGCGGCTCGATGGGCCGCGAGCACTCCTCGCCGTCGTTGGCGTTGCTGATGCCGTCGCCGTCACAGTCGCCCGCCGCCAGGCTCAGCCGCCCCGACACGCTGGTGTTGAAGCACCCGAGCACGGACTGGAACGTGGGCGTGGTGTTGGGGGTGCAGAAGTTGTAGGCGCGCGGCACCGTCGACGACCACGTGCAGACTCGGATGTCCCCCAACACGGGGCTGCAGTTCCGCGGCGACGCGTTATCGCGGACCGGGCAATCGTCGTCTGTGTCGCAGCAGAAGATCTCGAAGGGCAGCTGACGGGGCGGCTCGATGCACACCGACAGGCCGCCGTTGACGGCGGCGCACGTCAAGCCGTCGCAGTCGATCGTCCCCTGGCACTCGATGGCCTCGGTGCACGACAGCACCGTTACGCCAGCGTCCCGCGTGACCTCCAGGAACGAAGTGTGTGCGCGCGCCGGTGCGGCCAGGAGCCCCACCGCCGAGAGAGCGAGACTGCCCCACACGAGCCCGAGCCCGGCGCGGCGACCAACAAGCGAAGCCAAAGTCATGCCCTCATGTTCACGGTACCCAGAGCAAAGCGCAATGCCCCGGCTGTCCGTCTTGCCAGGCGATCGATCCGCCGGGGCGGGGTGGGGGTCGCGGCGGGCACGGACGCGCTGGCGCGTCCTGTCGGGACTCCCTGGAAATCGGCACTTCGCTGCGCGCTGCGTTTGATTTCCGGGTCCCCCCACGCCCTTGCTGACCCCCACCCCGCCCCGGCTGCTGCTCGCGTCTCGGGCGCATGCAGGGGGCATCGGCTGTGCCCGACGTGGACCGCGTCGGGATCCGGAGGCGCGGCTGGGCTCGACGGACGGGGGTGCGCTGGATCTGGCGGGTGGGACCTGCACGAGGGCCTCATCGTTCGTGAACACAGGTGCTCCGTGGGGTAGTGTACTGGGGCTGATTCGGCCGAGCGGTGCCGCCTCAGAGAGTGGGAGTCCCCTGTGCGCCTGAGACGACGAGCGTCCTTCACTACCGGGTTCCTCTTCGTGCTTGCGTGCGTCGACGAGCCCACCGACCCGATGTCCGAGAGCGGCGTCGACACGGCGGCGCCGTTGCCTCCGGTGTTCTTCGAGGCCGTCGACGCGGCTCCCGATCCCGGAAGCCTTACGATTCAGGAGGCTGCCGCGCGGATCGTGGAGCTGACGGCGATCGCGGACGACGAAGAGTGGGTGTGTCACGGCTACCCAGGTGGCTACAGAACGGTGATGCCGGAGTGTGCTTCGGTGTCCGTGTATTCACCTTCTGCAGTAGCATCGATGCTTCGAACAGGCCTCAATGAGCAGCGCAGTCTAGAATGCGTCGAGGCCAACGGCTGTGATCCCGCGCGATACTCCGTGGGATGCGCCGCCGTCGACAGTTGGCTGGCCAATCTCCCCAACCGGCTGTTCGACCTCGAGTCCGTCGATGACATCGCGGCCTACGCAGACTGTCGACCACTTCCATAGGCAGCCGCCTTCGGAATGCACCGTACACGCATGTGTCTCAGCCGCGTTGAGCTCCGAGCGCAGCGTGCCTGACAGCATTGAACCGTGCTGGAGAGTCTGACGGGGCAGGTTTGGCACCCGCGAGAGCGCCCAGCGCGTCTCGTTCGGATCCCAGTCCGACTCGGCGCGCCCTCCATCGAAGCGGTCACTGCAGGGCCAAGTAGCGCTTCGCCGAGCTCAGCTGCGCAGTCCAAGCGCTCGCAGCAGCCGGGGCGGGGCTGGGGTCAGCAAGGGCGTGGGGGGACCCGGAAAAGAAACGGAGCGAAGCGAAGTGCGCTTTTCCAGGGAGTCCCGACAGGACGCGCCAGCGCGTCCGTGCCCGCCGCGACCCCTGCCCCGCCCCGGCCTCACGATCACCTCGCACCGCGCCACCCACCAAGTCGCCAGAAGTTACTTGGCCCTGCAGTCCGCGCAGATCCCGTAGAGCTCGTGCTTGTGGCGCCGCAGCTCGAAGCCGTAGCTGCGCGCCAGCGCCTCCTGCAGGCGCTCGATCTCGTCGTCCTCGAACTCCACGATCTTGTTGCAGGTCTGGCAGATCAGGTGGTCGTGGTGCTCGCCCTCGTCGGCCACTTCGTAGCGTGAGATGCCGTCGCCGAAGTGGCGCTCGAAGGCGAGGCCGCTGTCCTTCAACAGCTTGAGCGTGCGGTAGACCGTGGCGTACCCCACACCTTGGTCGATGGCGCGCACCTTCTCGAGCATGTCCTCGATGCTGAGGTGGCCAACGCTCTTGAAGAAGATGTCCGAGACGAGGCGCCGCTGAGCCGTGCTGCGCAGGCCCTCGCGGTCCATGTACTCGATCAGGCGATCCTTCAGCTCTTCGGTGTTGCGGTTCGGCACGGTGACTCACCCCGGTCTACGGTACGATGCCCGAGTTGTCTACCATGGAACCCAGCCCCGCCGGAGAAGAGCAAGAGCCCGAGTCGCCGCCCAAGGAGCTCTGGGGCGCCTCGGACTGGTTGCTGCGCGTGGTGCTGCCAGTGCTGGTGGCCGTGCTCTTCATCGGCGTGCTGTTGTACGAGCGCGGTGCCAGCGACGTGGACCTGCGCGTGTACGCGCCCACGCACGTGTCGCCAGGGTCACCGATTCCGGTGCGTGCGTTCGTGTTCGAGGGCATCCGCGGCGCGGAGCTCCCGAGCATCGGCTCACGCCCCATCGCGCTGTCGTCGCAAGCCATCGAGCCGCCTGCACAGGCGGGTGCGCCGCTGACGGCCTCCCAGGTGGCCGGCGCCGAAGGCGGCCTCCCTGCCCGCGCGGAGGAGGGCGAGCACGTGCTCTTCCTGGCCGCCACGCTGGACGAGGGCGAGCTCGCGCGCGTGCAGCGCCGCGTGCAGGTGACGCGCACCCCGCCGCCCAGCGCGGTCGCGCAGCGCGTGACCACTTCCGCTCGGGAGTATCAGCCTGGGCCGCTGCGCGCCGAAGCCGGCGCACCCACGTCGCTTCAGCTGGACGCACGCGTGCCAGCCGGTGTGTGCGTGCCGGAGGTGCCCTGCGAGCTTTGCGTCTGGGTGGGCGGCGAGGTCCCCGCGGCGATCTCAGTGGAGCCCACCGAGGGGGTGGAGGTGGCCGAGCCGGCCGAGCCCACCACGGGCGTGGCCCGCCTGGTGCTGCTGGTGCGGCGCCTCGAGGCCACGGTCACCCTGCGCGCCACGGTCGATGGGCGTGTGCTCGCCCGGCGTGCGCTGCAGCTGCCGATGGCGCCCGGCGGGCTCTCGGCCCGGGTGGATCGCGCGGTCGTCCAAGCGGGTGAGTCCGTGCGCCTCGAGGTCACGGGCGTGGGTGGGCCGGCCCCAGCCGCCGTGAACGTCTACCGTGGCGGCCACTGGGTGGTGGCCACCTCCATCGCTGGCGACGACGACGCGCCCGAGGGCGGGCTGGTGCTGCCTCCGCTCGAGCCCGGCGTTCACCACATCCAGGCGCAATCCTCGGCGTTCGATCCACAGGGCTCGGGCGTGGCCGTGGTGTGCGCCTACCCCGCCGGCGACACGGCCGAAGCGTGCCTCCTCGCGCTCACGGGCGACACGCGCGTGCGCTCGCGCAACGACGCCTTCGCGGAGCAGCTGCGCGCTGGCGCCACGCTGGCGGACCGCGACACGTCGTTTCGCTTCCTCGCCCACGAGCATGCGCGCGACCTCTTCGCCCTGCCCTTCCCGTCGAGTGGCATCGAGCAAGTGGCCTACGGCGTGGACGAGCGCGTCAGCTGGAGCCGCATCGTGGTGGCCATCGCCATCATCCTCATGGGGTTGGTCGCCGCATCCATCGTGCTGCGCCGCGCGCGCGAAGGAGCCAACCTGGCAGACGCCGTGCTACGCGAGGCCGGGTCCACCGAGGGCGAGCGCGACGAGACACGCGGGCGTCTCAGCCGTGGCACGTGGCTCGCGGCGCTGGCCGTGCTGGCCGCCTTCGTGCTGGTCGCGATGATGGTGCTGAGCCGAGGGATGTAGCGAGAATCGTTCGCGTTTGGGCGTGCCCTTGCGCCCGTCCCGGCCTCGACTTAGCTTGCAGCCTTTCCTGGCTATTGGAGCGACTTTCACGATGTTTTCACGGGCTCTCAAGATGGTCCTCGGCAGCAAGCACGAGCGCGAGGTGAAGAAGCTGCAGCCCATCGTGAACGCGATTGGTCAGCTCGAGCCCAAGATGCAGAAGCTCAGCGACGCGGACCTCCGCGCGCGCACCGCGGACTTCAAGCAGAAGCTCGCCAACGGGGCGCCGCTGGACGACCTCTTGATCCCCGCGTTCGCCACCGTGCGCGAGGCCAGCAAGCGCGTGCTGGGCATGCGCCACTACGACGTGCAGATGATCGGCGGGCTGGTGCTGCACCAGGGCAAGATCGCCGAGATGCGCACCGGTGAGGGCAAGACGCTGGTCGCCACCCTGCCCTGCTACTTGAACGCGCTCGAGGGCAAGGGCGTGCACGTCGTCACCGTGAACGACTACCTCGCCCAGCGCGACGCCGAGTGGATGGGCCGCGTGCACCAGTTCCTCGGGCTGTCCACCGGCGTGGCCCTGCCGCGCCAGCCCAACGCCATGAAGAAGCGAGCCTACGCGTGCGACATCACGTACGGGCAGAACAACGAGTTCGGCTTCGACTACATGCGCGACAACATGAAGTTCTCCATCTACGACTATGTGCAGCGCGAGCTCCACTACGCGATCGTGGACGAGGTCGACTCCATCCTCATCGACGAGGCGCGCACGCCGCTCATCATCAGCGGACCCGGTGAGACCGCCAGCGAGAAGTACGCGCTCATCACGGAGCTGGTGCCGCGCTTCAAGAAGGACGAGCACTACGAGCTGGACGAGAAGTCGCGCTCCATGACGCTCTCGGAAGAGGGCATGGAGCTGGCGCAGCGCCTGCTGGCCAGCCAGGGGCTCTTGGCCGGCGGACACACGGGCGACTACCGCAACGTGCCGGAGGCCAACCTCTACGACCCGGCCAACCTGCAGACGCTCCAGATCCTGCAGCAGTGCCTGCGCGCCAACACGCTCTACAGCCGCGACACGCACTACATGGTGAAGGACGGCGAGGTGCTCATCATCGACGAGCACACGGGCCGCACCCTGCCCGGTCGGCGCTGGTCCGAGGGCCTGCACCAGGCGGTGGAAGCCAAGGAGCGCGTCGAGATCCAGGACGAGAACCGCACGCTCGCCACGATCAGCTTCCAGAACCTGTTCCGCCTCTACAACAAGCTCTCGGGCATGACCGGCACGGCCGACACCGAGGCCTCCGAGTTCCACAGCATCTACAAGCTGGACGTGGTGGTCATCCCCACCAACAAGCCCATCGCGCGTCAGGACCACGAAGACCTCGTCTACAAGTCGGAGCGCGAGAAGTTCAAGGCCGTGGTGGAGGAGATCAAGGACGCGCACGGCCGTGGCCAGCCCGTGCTCGTGGGCACCACCAGCGTGGAGAAGTCGGACGTGGTGTCCAACCTGCTGCGGCGCAACAACATCCCGCACAACGTGCTGAACGCGAAGCAGCACGACCGCGAGGCCTACGTGGTGGCGCAGGCGGGCGTGCCGGGCGCCGTCACCGTGGCCACCAACATGGCCGGCCGAGGAACGGACATCGTGCTGGGCGGCAACCCCGAGATGCTGGCCGAGATGGACGTCATGCAGAACCTCGCGCCCGAGCAGCGTGAGGACCGCGAGGCCGTCCAGCTAGCGCTCGAAGAGGCCAAGAAGCGCTACGAGGGCATCTGCAAGGACAACCAGAAGCGCGCGCTCGCCGCAGGTGGCTTGCACGTGGTGGGCACCGAGCGCCACGAGTCGCGCCGCATCGACAACCAGCTGCGCGGACGCTCGGGCCGTCAGGGCGACCCGGGCTCCTCACGCTTCTACCTGTCGCTGCAAGACGACCTCATGCGCATCTTCGCGGGGGAGCGCGTGGAGGCCATGATGGACCGCATGGGCATGGAGGAAGACGTGCCCATCGAGCACCGCTGGGTCACCAAGTCGGTGGAGAACGCGCAGAAGAAGGTCGAAGAGCGCAACTTCGACATCCGCAAGAACCTGCTGGAATACGACGACGTCATGAACCAGCAGCGCACCACGCTCTATGCGCTGCGCAAGCAGGTGCTGCGGGGTGAGTACAAGACCATCCCCACGGCCGAAGAGCGCAAGAAGGGCGTGAAGCCCGCGTCGCGCGTGACCGAGGCCGACCCCGAGATTCGCAAGTGGCTGGAAGAGCTGCTGGCGCGGCTGGTGCGCGTGCACGCCACCACGCTGGCTCCGCCTCCGCAAGACGCCCCCGAGGCCGACCGGCTGGCCTGGCAAGACCAGGTGTTCAAGTCCGAGTGGAGCGCGCTCGGCACCCTGCGCGTGGCCTACGTGGCGGAGGACGTGTACCGCAACTTCGGCTGTGTGGTGCAGGTGGACGACCTGGCCAACGACCCGAAGAAGGCCTACGAGCGCTTGCTGGACACCGTGGCGTTCTCGCTCACCGAGCAGCGTGAGCGCTTGTTCGACGTGGTGGACGAGCTGGTGGTCACGCTGGTGGAGCGCCACTGCCCCGAGGGCAAGCACTACGAGGACTGGAAGGTGGACCGGCTGCTCGAGGAGTACTCGGCACAGTTCCACCTGGACGCCACCGGAATCCGCGGCATCGCGGACCGCCAAGAGCTGGCCCGCAAGATGTTCCTGGACGTGGAGGGCCTGCTGCTGCGCAAGCAGAAGCAGTGGGGCATCGGCTCCATGCTGCGCTTCTTCCGCGAGATCTACCTGCGCGAGATCGACAAGCAGTGGATGGACCACCTCCAGACCATGGACCACCTGCGCGACGGCATCGGGCTGCGCGGCTACGGCCAGCGTGACCCGAAGAAGGAGTACAAGCGCGAGGGCTACGACCTGTTCATGGCCATGATGCGCAGCATGAAGAGCGAGCTGCTGCGCACCATGTTCCAGGAAGTGAAGCTGGACGACACGCAGCTGCAGCGCCTGGCCGAAGAGCGCCGGCTGGCCGTGGAGGCCCGCCAGAAGCTCATGCAGGGCCAGCACAGCGCGGCGGCAGCAGCGGCAGCGGCCGGTGTCGCCGCCACGGTCGCGCCCGCGGGCGAGGCTGCCGGCAGCGACGCCCAAGCACGGGCCTCGCAGCCCCCTCAGCAGCGCATGTCGCAGCCCGGCCCGGCCAGCCGCAAGGAGCGGCGTGCGGTGGTGGCGCGAGGCGGCTCGCTGGTGCCCGGTGCTCCCGTGGCGGAGCCCGTCACGGTCAAGCGCGAGGGCCCGAAGCTCGGCCGCAACGACCCGTGTCACTGTGGCAGCGGCAAGAAGTACAAGAGCTGCCACTACAACGACGACCGCGCCTTGGAAGCCAACGGCGCGGGCTGAGCGGCGACGCGGAGCCGCTCCCCCGGGTCACTCTGGGGCGGGTGCGGCTTCCGGCGCTGCGGCCTCTCGGCCCTCCGGGGCCGCTTCGTCCCGGCCACCGGGCGCGTAGTCGCCCAACACCGAGGCGCTCTGGGCGACGCCGGGCAAGTACCCGTCGAGCTTGCCCAGGTACCACGCCACGGCCAGCGCCACGACCGCCAACAGGAACAGGTAGACGCCCCACGGGCGCGTCTTCTGCGCGAAGGGGTCGTGCATGTTGCGCTGTGCCCCCGCAGGAAGGACCGCCCGCTTGGTGAGCGACGCGCCCAGCGGCACGTTCACCACCGCCTGCGCGTTCACTGCCCAGCCGTTGGCGTCCAGGATGGGACCGAGGTTGCGCCGACGGAGCTTCAGCCAGGCCACCGCCATGGACGGACCGCTGATGCAGAGCACGAGGCCCACGACACCGAGCGGCATCCAGATGCCCAGGCCGAAGAACGCCTGGAGCAGCGCACCCAAGGCGGCCGTGATGCCGCCCACAGCGACACCGAGCGCGGCGACCGTCCCCACGTCGAAGCCCCGCGGGCGCGGTGGTGTCGCGCCGGGAGCGGCGGCCGGCGCGGCTGCAGAAGGCGCACTCGCGGTGGTCACCACGGCGGCGTGGTCGACGCCGGTCGCGAGGGTGGCGTCCTGCGCGGCGGCTTCGTCGGCGGCGCGGCGCGCGATGCGCTCCTCCACCATGCGGACGACCTTCTTGTAGGGAGTCCAGAAGGCCTGTCGGACACTGATGGGGTTCTCGACCACCTTCGTGACCGTGGCATCCCAGTCCATCCCCTTGCGGTCGTAGAAGATGCCGTTGCGGCCCACCATGAGGTTGTCGGTGTCGCCCGCGGTCATGGCTGCGGCGATGTCCATGGTGTCGCCCTTGGCGTTCTTCAGCGTGCAGTAGAGCAGGTAGCTGTTGGAGAGCGGCGCCATGGTGGCATGCTTGGCCGCGTTCTCCACCTTGACGCACAGCTCGCAGGCGCGCGTGTCCAGGTAGAGCGTGCCGATCTGGAACATGGCGGGCGCCCTGCGCGAGTAGAAGTCGCGGAAGGCCACGAAGTTGTTCACCAGGCTCATCAAGTCACGGTTGAAGCGCACCAGCTTCTCGACCGACTCGATGGCCTTTGCCTCGGCTTCCTTTTCCTTGTCCTTGGCGACGAGCGCCAGGAGCTGCTGCTCGTGGTCGCTACTGGCGAGCTCGCTCACGCGTGCAGCGCCGAGCTTCTCCACGAGGACGCCCGCCTTCCCGGACCACCAGGCCTTGTGCGCCGCGAGCTTGGCCTCGATGCTGGCGAAGTCGGCCTCGCTGAGGGCATCCTTCTTGCCCACCAGCGGCTCCACAACCGCACTCTGGAACGTGGCCATGCGCGCGCTCCAGGCGGGGTTGAGGCCCTTCGAGAGCGACAGCCCCTTGTCCACCACGACCTGCGCCAGGGGAGCTTCTCCACTTCGGCCGCGGTCACGTCCAGGTCCTTGGCGGCGAGCTCGAGGTAGGTCTTCTCCTCGCCGTTCACGGCCAGCAGGGCGCGCGCGTCGTAGGCTGCGACCTTCACCCGCGCGAAGTAGTCGGCGATCTTGGCGCGGACCGCCTCGTGGGCGGTGTAGGCGGCCTCGGTCGCGTCCCCCAGCGGACGGATGGCCTCCGTCTTGCCCTGCTCCAGCCACTCGGCGTGCGCCCCAACCTCCTTGAAGAACGCGACGACAGTGGCCTCGGTGGCGCCCGCCTCGCCGCTCTTGTCCTTGTCCGGCGTCGCGGTGCACGTGAGCACGTCGGCAAAGGTGGTCTTCAGCGCCTCGTCCTCGATGGCCGCCGCCACCAGCACGCCATCGCCGTTGAACGGGTCTTTGTCGAAGGCGCCGCTGGCCTTGCTGGCGTCTTCCACCGAGAGCGCCGCGGCCGTGTCTTTGCCGAGTGTCTTCAGGATGGTCTTCGCGGTCTTGAGCAGGAGCTCGCCCTCGTTGTCCTTCTCGTTGATGGCGGACAGCTTCAGCTCGCTCGCGCCCTCCACCAAGACGTCGGGGTCCCGGAGGACGGCCCCCAGCCACTTCACCGCGGCGAGCAGCTCGGGCGCCCGGATGCGCTTGTCGTTGTCGACGTCCAGCAGCTGCAGCGTGCGCTCGTCGAACTCGATGCCGGTGGTGGGACACGCCAACGCCACCCAGAGCTTCTGATCCAGCTCCGAGAGCGCCATGAGGTCGGCTCCCGTCGTGATCTGGACCTGATCGAATCCCCCGGCGCGCACGAACTTGAAGCGGTGAGCCATGAAGACGCGTTTAGCCCCATGTGGGGCTGTGCCGCAAGTGGTTTAGCTTCGAGTTCACCGCCGTACCGAGCCGGACGCGCGTGAGGTCGGCGTGGTCCCTCGAGTTCACTCCCAGAGGACGAAGGTCGGTGTGTCCGAGTCGCTGGTGGTGCCGTCACCGAGCTGACCGTTGCTGTTGGAACCGAAGCAGCGCACCGCGCCAGAGTCGAGCACCGCGCAGCTGTGCAAGTCGCCGAGTGCCACCTGCCGAACGCCGGTCAGGCCGGCCACCAAGGTGGGAACGTGGCGCTCCGTGGTGGTTCCGTCGCCGAGCTGTCCCTCGTCGTTGCGACCCCAGCAGTAGAGCTCGCCGTCCAGCGTGACCGCGCAGGTGTGCTTTCGGCCAGCAGCGATCTGCGCGATGTCCGTGAACCCCGCGATGGTCTTCGGGGTGGTGCTGAAGGTCGTGGTTCCGTCACCGAGCTGTCCGTTGCGGTTGTCGCCCCAGCAGGCGACGCCGCGGCCTTCGAGGATGGCGCACGTGAACTGCTGCCCCGCCGCGAGCTGACGGGTGTCCTCGATGCCCACGGCCGTGACGGGGCTGGGCTCGGGCTCGCTGCCGAGGTCGTCGTTGCCGAGCTCGCCCCAGCCGTTGGAACCGAAGCACGACACGCCACCAGCCGAGAGCGCGACGCAGACGTGGAAGTAGCCGAGCGCGAGGTGCTCGGCCCCGCCGATGGGGACCTCGAGCGGCAGCGGGTGGTCCTCCATGTCCACGATGCCGGTGCCGAGCTGTCCGCGCGAGGCGTCACCCCAGCACGACAGCGTGCCCCCTGCGTGGATCGCGCAGCTGCTGTAGTGGCCGAGCGTGAACGCACCGAAGCGGTCCACGTCGTCCAGCATGAGGGGTGTGGGCGAGACCTGAATCGCGTCCCCGCCGTTGCCGAGCGCGCCGCCGGGGTTCGCACCCCAGCAGCTGGCCTCGCCGTTCTGCATGCGCGCGCAGGAGAACTCGTAGCCCATGGCGACCTCGCCCACGCCGGTCAGGCCCGGGACGGCGGTCGCGACCAACAGGTCTCCCGAGCGGCCTTGGCCGAGCTGACTGGCGTTGCCGGCACCCCAACAACGAACGGTCCTGTCCGGCATCACCACGCAGGTGTGGCGGCCGCCCGCCGCGATGTGCAGGGGCACACCCGAGGGCGACACAGCGCCGCCGTCAGCGCCGGGGCCCGAGTCGTTTCCGGAGCCGCAGCCGAAGCCAGAGAGCACCAGGAGGGCGAGCGGAAGGTAGCGAAGCGGACGTGTCATGGAGCGATTCTCTAGCATTCCTCGAGGATGGCCTGGGCGGTGAGTCTTCCCGACATGATCAGAACTGCGCCATGAGCGTGGGGACGCCGCGGTTGGCACCGACCGAGATGCGGACCCGTCTGCGTGCTCCGAGGCGGGCCGCCCCACCCGCGACGAACAGCGCGCCGCCAGCCACGGTGAATACCGACCCGAGGACGGACGGGATGATCACGACGGCGACGGATCCTTCACATTCGCTGCCGTCACCGCACCCGGAGTCGTTGGTGACGGCGAGCACGGTGGCGCCCGCCACGACCCCCGCGAGCCCGAGCAGGACGCCTCCCCCGATGAATCGCCCGCGGCGGCGGCGCTCGGGCATGGGCTCGCGGAGCCCGAGGTGGACCTGAACGCGACGCCTACGCACCTGGGCGCCCACCAGCGTGAAGAGGCCCACGGCGCCGATCACGCTGCCTCCCACATCGGTGGCGAATACCGCATCGACGGACCCACCCCGCGCAAAGGCCAGCTCGCCCGCGATGATGAGCAACCCACCGACGCCCAGCAGCACGCCCCCGAAGCGCCGGAAGGTGCGGACGCGACGCATCCACAGCGGCTCGTCATGCCCAGCCTCGGCGTCGCGCGTGAGAGAGTACGCGGACCGGGTGGCCTGCCCGGGCGGTGTCTCCGTGTCGCGCCACTGCGCCGCCGCGCGGACTGGGGCGCCAGGCCCTAGGAGGGCACTGACGATCACCGACGCGAGGACGAGCCCCACGCGCACCGGCACGCCGAACCGCCCGCGCGGACCCTGACCATGCTGTGCCTCACCGCGTCCCTCTGGCATGCGGTCATGGTACCCGCGCGAAGACGAATCGCAAGGACGTCACCGTGGCGCGGCGCGCGACTCTCCGCCTAGATGGTGGGCGATGTTCCGGATCATGGGCGACGCCCTGCCAACCCAAGCGACACTGACGGCCGCGCATGTTCGAGTGAGCGCGAGGTAGAGCGCACGACGCGACTCGTCGTCCGATGGGTAGGTCGCCGCGTCCACGTCGGGCAAGAACACGTAGTCGAACTCGAGGCCGCGCACGTCCGAGACGGTGGTGACGTGCAGCCCTCGTCGGAAGTCGAACTTCCCGTCGAGGGCCAGCTCGACGGAAAGCGCCGCGGCGAGCGGGCCTGCGATCCTGCGCGCTGTCGAAGCGGTGCGCGCCACGATCGCCACCGTGGCACGGACGTCGTGTTCTCGGATTCGACGGATCGAGGCCGCGAGGTCCATCACGACGTGGAGCTCGTTGGGGAACGCATGCGCGACGATCGTGCTCGAAGCGTGCGGGACGACCAGGCTCGGTGTCGTGCGCAGCTCTCGCACGACGTCCGTGAGCTCTGGCGGGCAGCGGTAGCTGGTCTCGAGGTGAACGCGCTCGGCGTTGGGCGCACCGAGCTCCGCGAGCGTGACGTCGAACGACCGGAACCCCGCGCCCACGTCCGTGCGTTGCTCTTCGTCCCCCGCGACCACCAGGGTTCCGCCCTCGGACAAGAGCCGTCGGAGGAGGCGCAGCTCGAGCACCGCGAGCTCCTGCGCTTCGTCGATCACCACCGCGTCGAACGTCTCCGGCAGTGGCACGCGCTTGCGCTCCGCTACCCCGCGAAGGCGCGCCAGCTCGAAGAGCACCGGGATGTCCTCCACGTCGATGCTGCCGGCGAGGTCGTCGGGCGTGCCCGCATCGAGGCTGCGTGCGTCGAGCGCGCTCAACCTGGCGGCGTCCACGACGTCTGCGAATTCCTCTTCGCCCCGCAGCCGAAACTGCGCGCGCGTGCGCAAGAGGGTCGCCTCCACGTCGGAGGGGCGAACGAGGCTGCTCTGGCCCTGCACCACGTCGAGCCCGTCGCGGTCGCCGAACAGCAAGAGCAGGTCCTCGCGCGCGGCCTGCCCGGATCGATCTTCATCGTCGACGAGGCGCGGGCGATCCGCGACGAAGCTCTCGAGCGCGTGCGCCAACGCGTCACTTCGCTTCAACCGGATCACCGCCGCGGGCGCCTCGCTCGTGACGCGGCGCGGGAGCCCCCGGAACGCGCGGCGCGCCAGTCGCACCGCGAGGGCATCGAAGGAAGTGACCTCCACGCCCTCGACGCGCGCGCGATCGAGCGAGAGACCGACGAAGCGCGCCAGCGCCTCGGTGGGCGCGACGTAGAGCCCGCGAAACGGCGTGGTGGCGCGCGCCAGGTGGACGAGCCGCGCGAGGGCGACCGTGGTCTTACCGGCTCCCGCTTCGCCCGTGACCAGCATGGGCTCGCCGGCCGGCGCAGCCGCAGCCCCGCGCTGGATCGGGTCCAGGACCACGCCTTCGCCAAACCCTCCCACCGGAGTCGTTCTCGGCGGAGCCAGCGCAAACGAACGAAGCGGTTCACGCGTGATCGCTCCGAGCTCGCTGCGGCGAAGGACGCAGTCGTCTTCTTCGATCGCGACCAACCGGGTGCCATCCAGAACCAAGCGTGCACGCTCCAGGAGCACACCGGACACCTCGCGCCCGTCGACGTCGAGCTCGTACTCCTCCCCAGGGGAGAGGTCGTACAGCAGTCGAGCGAGCGGCGCCGTGCGCGCGTCGAGCACGAACGGCTCTGCGTCCGTGGATGCGCGTGGCCCGAAGAAGATGTCGCGTGATGAGCGCTCGCCCTGCACGCGGATGTACGCGAACACCGCGGGGTCTGGTCCGGGAAGGCGCCGCGTGATTCGTTCGACCAGCGCGTCGAGGCGGCCGAATCGCGCTTCGTCGAGAGCGTGGGATGCGTCCATCACACTCCAGTCTGGACCGCAGATCGGACCCCGAACCAGACTAGAATCGCGGTTGGAGCGCGTGGTAACCTGATGCCACGCTCGGGACGGATCAGCCGTGGAGCTGGGGTGCCAGACGCGACGAGGGCGGGAGTCGGTTCGACGGCTGCGCTGCGCGAGGCGTATGCTGCCCCGCGTGGTGAGTTCACGCGGCGTCCTGACGTTTCTTGCGAATGTGTTCCACGGCTTTCGCCGCAACCAGGGCATGCTCTTGGCGGGGGCGGTGGCGTATTACACGCTGCTGGCGGTGGTGCCGCTCTTGGCGCTCCTGCTGGTGGCGCTGTCCCATGTCGTGGACCCACAGACCCTCTTGGCGACCCTGAGGGAGAACCTCGAGCTGGTGCTCCCCGCACACGCCGACGATCTCAGCCAGCAGGTGGGCGCGGTGCTCGACGCGCGCGACGTGGTGGGCGGCGTTGGCTTCCTGGTGCTGCTCTTCTTCAGCGCCACGGCGTTCACGGTGTTGGAGAACGCCATGTCGGTGATCTTCTTTCACCGGGTCGCGGTCAAGCGGCGCCACTTCGCCATATCGGCTGTCATCCCTTTTGCGTTCATCTCCCTGTTGGGCGCCGGGTTGGTGCTGATCACCTTCATCAGCGGCGCGCTGCAGGCGGTGGGGCGGCGTACCGTCACGCTGTTCGGTGTGCCGTTCAGCCTCAGCGGGCTGAGCCACGCCCTGCTCTACACCCTCGGGGTGTCGGGGCTGGTGTGCATCTTCACGGCCATCTACCTGGTGATGCCGGTGGGGCGCATCGCGTTTCGCCACGCCCTGATCGGCGGCGTGACAGCCACGCTGCTGTGGGAGCTCTGCCGCCACGTCCTGGTCTGGTACTTCGCGACGCTGTCCATGGTCAACGTGGTCTACGGCTCCCTCGCGACCAGCGTGGTCGCGCTGCTCAGCTTCGAAATCGCCGCAGTGATCTTGCTCTTCGGAGCCCAGGTCATCGCCGAGTTCGAGCGCTCACGGGCACCCGCCACCGAAGGCCCGGATCACGGCTTTCAGACGTGACCTCCTAGTGAGATAATTCGCTCTGTTCAGGAGACACCCACAGGGGTGATGGCTATCGTGGGAAGAACATCATCCAACGGAGAGGTGGCTCCCATGGAGTACAAAGCATTCGAACCGGACATCCAGGTCAACGGTCAGACGGTGTTCTCCGTCATCGACGGTTTCGGCAGCTTCCGCCGCGTGGCGGAGAACCTGCTGGTCAACGCGGGGGTGGGCACGCGCGACGGGCTCGGCATGTACCGCATCGCACTCGACGGCTGGTACTCGCAGCAGGCGTGGCTCAGCACGTTCCAGGAGATCGCGAAGCAGGTGGGGCAGGCCGTGCTCTACGACATCGGCGTGAAGATCCCCGCGAACGCGAAGTTCCCGGACTGGGTGGTGGACGTGCCCTCGGCCGTGAAGTCCATCAACTTCGCCTACCACATGAACCACCGCAAAGGCGGGAAGGTCATGTTCGACCCCACCACGGGCAAGATGCTGGATGGCATCGGGAACTACGGCTTCGAGCACCTGCCGGGACAGCGGGTCATCACCAGCCGCTGCGAGAACCCGTATCCGTGCTCCTTCGACGAGGGCATCGTCACGGCCATGGCGCGGCGCTTCGACCCGCGCGCGCGGGTGCACCACGAGCCCGGCGCCTGCCGACGCGAGGGCGCGGACTACTGCGTGTACAGAGTGGAGTTCGGCTGAGGCCGGGGCACGCTGTCACCTGCTGGGCACTTGGCGGTCCTAGGCTGATACAGTCCTCTCGTGCTCACGAACGGGACGACTATGAAACACACACTCCTCGCGCTGCTCTTCGCTCTCCCTTGTCTCGTGGCCGCGTGCAGCAGCGACTCGGGCCCCACCCGGCCGCGTGACGGGGGTCCGACTCGGACGGGGCCGTGACCGATGGGTCCATGACCACCGACACCGGCAACGGGCTGGACACGGGCATGCAGCGCGACACAGGCCTCAATTGCGCGGGTGGGACGCTCTGCGGCACCCCCGTCATGTGCTGCGCTGCCGGGAACGAGTGCATCGGCGGCGCCTGCTTGCCCACATGTGCCACCGGGGTGCGCTGCGGCGCTGACTCCTCGGTGTGCTGCGGCTCGGGACAGGTGTGCCTGTCCAACGCGTGCGCGTCCCCCACCGTGACCTGCGGCGACTCCTACGACTGTGAGCCGGGCGAGTTCTGCGAGCCCACCATCGGACGCTGCCTCCCACAGCCGGTGGGCGGCCCCACCTGTGTGTACACGCCCACCTTCGGCATCCTCGACCCGGTCATCGAGCGCAGTTGGGAGACCCAGCAAGTCATCTCCATTCCGGTCGTGGCCGACCTCGACGCCGACGGAACGCCCGAGATCGTCGTCAGCACGACCCAGATGGACGGCGCGAGCTTTCAGGGTGGTCGCATCGTCGTGCTCGATGGCGCGTCACCCGGCGCAACGTTCCTCGAGGAAGTGGCTCCCATCCCACACAACCCACCGCTCACCTACGGGAGCCATGGGCGCACCTCGATCGCCGTGGGCGACGTGAGCGGCGACGCCAGGCCGGACATCGTGTACATCGCGCGCTCCGCGAGTTCGCGCTCGCTGGTCGTCGCCATCGGTCTCGATGACCAGGGGGGCGTCGAGCTGCACTGGACGTCCTTCACGCAGGCGACGCCGGGCGACTCCCCGACGCCGTACGGGATCGCTGCTGCGGCGGACGCCAACGGCGCCGTGACCCTCGCCAACTTCGACGACGACCCCATGGCCGAGGTGGTCGTGGGCGCCATGATCTTCGACCACGACGGGCGCTTGATCTGGGACGCCGGGACCAACGGCAGCGGCGCCAACTTCGGCACCAACTCGGGCTACAGCGGCGGCATCGCGGTGGTCGCCGACCTCGACGCGGACGGCACGCCCGAGCTGATCTCGGGTCGGAACGCGTATCAGGTTGCGTGGACCCCGGCGTCCACGGGCGTGCTCGCGTCGGCCACCGTCACGCCGTTTTGGGTGGCTGCCGGGAACGACGGGTATCCCGCGGTGGCGGACTTGGATGGCGACGGCACGCCCGAAGTGGTGCTGGTAGCGAGCCGCCAGGTCATCCTGCTGAACGGCCAGACCGGCGACCTCTGGTGCGTGGCGGCTGGCCAGTGCTCCACGCCGCTCAACATCCCCGGCGGGGCCAGCACCAACCGCGGCGGGCCACCCACCATCGCGGACTTCGACGGTGACGGTCGCGCGGAGATCGGCGTCGCCGGTGGCTTCAGCTACTCGGTGTACGACGTGTACCGACCCGGCGAGGATCTCGTCTACCCCAACGGCGACCCGGCGCCTGCACCCGGTGCGCTCTACGTGCGGTGGTCCAGCACCACGCAGGACACCTCCTCGAACTCCACCGGGTCGTCCGTGTTCGACTTCGAGGGCGACGGCGCCGCCGAGGTGGTGTACGCCGACGAGTGCTTCTTGCGCGTGTACTCCGGGACCAACGGCGTGCTGCAGCTGCAGGAGCCCAGCACGTCGGCGACCATCCACGAGTACCCGCTGGTGGTAGACGCCGATGGCGACGGCAACTCCGAGATCCTCTTGGTGGCCAACGACGCCGGCGCGGCCGGGAACTGCGGCGCGGGGGTGCCCACACGCCGTGGTCTCTTCATGTATGGCGACACGAACGACGCTTGGGTCCCCACCCGCCGGGTCTGGACGCAGCACGCCTATCACGTGACCAACGCCAGCTCGGCGGGCAACGTGCCCCTCGACGAGCTGCCGAACTGGTTGCAGCCGAGGCTGAACAACGCGCGCCAGAACGTCCAGGGCGACGGCGTGTTCAACGCGCCCGACGTGGCGGTGGACCTCTCCGTGGGGCTGGCCTCGTGCCCGGACACCCACCAGCTGCGCGCGCGCGTCACCAACCTGGGCGCGCTGGGCGTGTACATGGGGGTGCCGGTCCGCTTCGAGCGCACCACGGGCGGCACGGTCACGCTCTTGGGCACGGCGGCCACCACCATGCCGCTATTGCCGGGCCAGTCCGAGGTGGTCACGTTCGACGCGCCCGCGCTCGAGGTCGACCAAGACTATCGCGTCATCGTGGACTTCGACGACGCGGGCGCCGTCGACGACGTCGTCAACGAGTGCGACGAGAACAACAACGCGAACGAGGCCTCCGGGGCGCGCTGCGACTTCTTCGAGTGACCCATGGCGCACCGATGTGACGTTGCTTCCGGCCTCGTCACATCGGCGAAACGCACCGATGGCGCGACCGTGACGAGCGCGATCGACACTTGTTCGTAGGGGGATTGTTGCTCCCTTGGCGCTTGCTGCGGACGGCGCGCGCGCGACTCTCCCGCGCATGTCCGACTCCCCCTCCGGGCGCTTCGTGGCGCTCGACCGACTGCGTGCGCTGGCCGTGCTGCTCATGATCCAGGGGCACGCCTTCTTCGAGTTGCTGGACCCGGCCGCCACGAGCGGCACGTGGTACCGGATGCACAAGCTGGTGCACGGGCTCACGGCGCCCATGTTCCTGATGGGCGCAGGCTTGGCGTTCGGCATCACCACGTATCCGCGCTGGGAGGCGTTCCGCGCCAGCGGCACCGAGCACCGCGCGCGGCTGCGGCGCTGCGCGCGCTGATCGTGCTGCTGGGGTATGCGCTCCAGCTGCCGGGGCACTCGCTGCGGGCGTTGGTTTCGCCGTCACCCGACGTGTGGCGCACCATCCTGGCGGTGGGCCCGCTGCAGCTCATCGGGGTGACGCTGTTCTTCGCGCAGCTCGGCACGCGCGTGTTCCACAGCCCGCGGGCGCACGCGCTCGGTGCGCTCGTGCTGGGCCTGGTGGTCATGCTGGTGGCGCCCTTCGCGTGGAACGTCGCGCCCGCTTCGCTCGATGCGCCCGGCGTCCTGGCGTTCCTCAACGGCCGCTCGCGCTCACAGTTCCCAGCGTTCCCATGGGCCGCGTTCGTGCTGGGTGCGCTGACGCTGTCGGTGGCCTGCACCTCCGCTCGCGGCGGGCGCTGGCTGCGCAGCGGTCCGCGTTGGGCCATGGCCGGCGCGCTGGCCTGCGGCGTGACCTATGCGCTCTACCGCGCGCGCGTGAACCCGTATGGCGAGCACGACTTCTGGCACTCGAGCCCGCTCTACACGGTGTTCCGTGCGGGGGGCGTGGCGCTCTTCCTCGCGCTCGCGAGCGTGCTGGCCAGCCGTCCCGGGAAGTTGGACCGGGCGCTGGCCATCTTGGCGCGGCACTCGCTGCTGGCCTACGTGGCGCACCTGCTGCTGCTGTACGGTTCGTTCCCCGTGCCGGGCATGGTGCACGCGCTGGGCCGCGGCACGCTCGGCATCGAGGCCGCCACGCTAGCCTCGCTCGGGCTCATCGTGGCCACCATCGGCGTGATTGTGGCGTGGCGTCACATTCAGCACACCGGCTTGATCCCAAACGGTTTCGAAAGGCTGACACGCCTGTCGTCGGGCTGGCACACGGCGCGCGCAACCTTGCGCGCATGGACCAAGTCCGAGACACACGTCACCGAGCGCAGCAGCGTCCATGGCTCCGTGTCGCCAGCGCCGCGCTCATCCTGATCACCGTCGCCCAGTGCGCCCCACTGCAAGGCGCCGGCGCCGCGGGCGGCACCACCCTCGCTCCCGTTACGCGGGTGGCCTGCAGCGACCACCCCGTGGCGTACGTGCTGGATCCGCGCGACCCCATGCTGGACGCGTCGCCCTTCGCGCTGCGGCTGGCGCGCCTGGGCTTCGCCGTGGAGCCGCTGCCGCTCGACCGCTCGCCGAGCGGCCTGCACGGGCTCATCGTGATCGGCAGCGGCGCCGCGCGGCACCCCGAATACGCGGCCTACATGGAGCAGTATCGCAGCCACCTGTACCACTTCGTGGACCGCGCCAACGTGCTGGTGCAGCTGGCCCAGACGGCAGCCGACGAGCCCGCGCCGCGCTTCCTGCCCACCACCCACTCGGCGCAGCGTGACGCCCGCGTGGTGAGCGAGATCCGCGTGGTGGAGGACGAGCACGCGCTGCTCGGCAACCGCCCGAAGGGGCTGCTCTCGTGGCGCGGTGAGCACGGGCTGCCCGGCGCGTTCGTGCAGCAGGCCGGCTTCCAGGTGCTGCTGGCCGAGGACGCCGACGCGCGCCGCGGCCTGTTGCTGGAGGGCGCCTACGGCCAGGGCCGCATCCTGCTGAGCGCGCTGCCGCTCGACCAGCCGGGGGATGCCGCGGCGGCGCAGGTGTCGGACGCCTTCTTCGACGCGCTGCGCACCCACACCCGCGACGTCTGCGCGCGCGACACCGTGTCGCTCTCGCCCACCTTCTCGGGCGCCGAGCAGCGCTTCACGGAGGGCTCCGAGATGATCGCCGTGCTGCCCGACACGCAGGTGTACTCGGTGCGCTATCCGGGGCTGTTCGTGGCGCAGACGGCGTGGCTGGCGCAGAACGCCGAGCCGCTGAACATCCGCATGGCGCTGCACCTGGGCGACATCGTGAACAACAACACGCCGATGGAGTGGCAGCGCGCGCGCAACGCCATGGGTCTGCTGGACGGCGTGATGCCGTACGTGATGGTGCCCGGCAACCACGACTACGGCCCGTCGGGCGACGCCTCCACGCGCGACACGCTGCTGAACGACTACTTCGAGTACGAGCCGCTCTCGCAGGTGCCCGGCTTCGGCGGCGCGTTCGAGCCGGGGCGCATGGACAACACCTTCCACACCATCGAAGCGTGGGGGCGGCGCTTCATCATCCTGGCGCTCGAGTGGGGCCCGCGCGACGAGGTGCTGGCCTGGGCCGACGAGGTGATGGAGGCGCACCCCGACCACCTGGGCATCCTGGTGACGCACGCGTTCCTGAACAACAACGACAGGCGGTACGATCACACCGACCTGCTGCACTCGCAGAGCTACAACCCGCACAACTACAGCACGCGCGGGGGCGTGAACGACGGCGAGCAGATCTGGCAGCGGCTCATCCGGCGCCACCGGTTCGTGATGACGCTCAACGGGCACGTGCTGGGCGATGGCACCGGCTACCTGGTGAGCGAGACCGACATGGGCACGCGCTGCCACCAGATGCTGGTGAACTGGCAGATGGTGCAGCAGGGCGGCGAGGCCAACCTGCGGCTGCTCGAGCTCTTGCCGGACGGGCACACGGTGCGCGTGCACGGATACTCGCCGCTGCACGACCGCTTCTTGTTCGCGCCCGACCAGAGCTTCGAATTCACCATCGACGAGCGCTGAACCCGGCCGCCGGTGTTCATGGCTTTGCGGTGTCCCTTCCCTGAGATAGACTTCCTGCGTGTCACGCCCACTCCCGGTCATCCAGGACGAATCGGATGGACCGGCCGCCGGTGCGCAGGGCGAGGCGGGCCACCACACGAAGGGGCTGCTGCGCCTCACCATGGCCTGCAACGAGCGCTGCGTCTTCTGCAACGTGCCCGTGGAGGACTTCCGGCCCGTGACGCCCAGCCTGGCGGCCCTCGCTGCCGAACTGGACGCGTTCATCGCGTCGGGCGAGCAGACGCTGACCATCTCGGGCGGTGAGCCCACGCTCCTGCGTGAGCGCTTACTGGATGTCGTGGCGCGTGCGCGCGCGGCGGGCGTTCCCTTCGTGGAGCTGCAGACCAACGCCGTCCTGCTCGATGACGACTACGCACAGGCCTTGGCCCGTGCGGGGGTGACCTCCGCTTTCGTGTCGTTCCTGTCGCACGTGCCAGCCCTCCACGACGGACTCGCCGGGCTCGAGGGCGCTTATGCCGACTGCCTGCGTGGCATGGATGCACTGCTGGACGCGGGCATCGCGGTGACGCTGAACCCGGTCACCGCTCACGTCACGCAGGAGCTCGTGGCCGACTACGTGGCCTTCGTCGCCCAGCGTCTGCCCCGCGTCCGGGCCATCTCGCTCTCCGCGGTGCAGCCACACGGTCGAGCCAAGGACAACCCCGACCTGCTCCCAGACTACCGGGTCCTCAAGGGGCAGGTGGTCCTCGCCCAGGAGCGCGCGAACGCCAACGGGATTCGTCTGCTGAACCCGTACTGCGGGCTCCCGCTGTGCGTGGGTTGGGAAGAGTCCGCCGAGCGCAGCGTGGAGGCCGTGGAAGCCCTCGAGCAGCGCTCGCAGCAGGCGTTCGGCGTGGACAACCGCCAGAACAAGCGCCACGGCGAGCCATGCCGCGGGTGTGCCCTCCGCACCCGCTGCGGCGGCGCCTGGAACGCCTACTGGGAAGTGCGCGGTGGGAGTGGGATCGAGCCGCCGCTCGCCCGTGTGGAGCCGTGGCGCAGGGGCGCCAGCCAGGCCACGGGCCAGCGCATCGTGGCGGCCCGCTCTCCCGGCGAGCTTCCGGTCGCCGAGTCGAGGGACGCGGGGGAACCGCTGACGTCCGCGCCCCCCACGACCTGGTTCATGACCTCCAGCCTTCGGCTCGGCGACGGTGCGGTGCTGCGCCGCGCCGGCATCACGGACCTGGCCATCTTGACCACCGCCGCGGCGTTCAACTCCGCGCACGAGACGCGCCGCGCGCTGAGCGAGCTCGCGACCATCAACCAGGGTTTCGAGCCACAGCAACGGCTGCGGGTGGCGTTGGGCCTCACGGCGCTCGGCTCGCTGCGTGCGGCGGCCGTGGCCATCCAGCGCGCTGCGAACGTGGGCATCGACACCGTCGACATCCTGCTGGTGGAGACGCCCACCCTCACGCGCTTCGTCGACGCCGTCCGCGCCAGCCTGCCGCCCGGGGTGAGCCTGAGCGTGGGGCCGGAGGGCGTGGGATGAGCGGGACCGGCCGCGGCGCTGTCCGCCCGGTAGCCGAAGCACGCCCCGCGGGTGCGCATCGCGCTCGAAGCTGGCAGCGAAGGGGATGTGGACGAGGACGTGATCGCGGCCGCGATGCGTGAGCGCGAGGTCTGACGGTCTCGCTCCAGACCGCGTCGAAGCGCGTGCGCGTGCCGGGTTCTCTATACTCCTCCGAATGCGCATCCAGCACCTGTCCATCTCGCCCCTGAGCGTGCCGTTGATCGAGCCCTTCGTAATTGCCACGGGGCGTATCGACACAACGCGCGCCGCGCTCGTGCAGGCCACGCTGGTGGACGCGCATGGCCGCCGCGCGGTGGGCCTGGGTGAAGCGGCCGCGCTGCCGCCCGTGACCGCCGAGGACCAGCCCGAGCTGCTGGCCCAGCTGCGCATCGCCAGCGCACGCATGACGGACGTGGAGCTGGGCCGTCTGGACACGCCCGATGAGGTGCAGGGCCTGCTGGACGAGTGCTTCGAGGGCCAGCCCGTGGCGCGTGCGGGCATGGAGTGCGCGCTCCTGGACGCCGCAGCCCAGCTGGCCAGCCAACCGCTGTGCACGTGGCTCACGGGCGCCCCGCCACGGGACGTGATCACCGACATGACCCTGCCCATCGCCGACCCCGCGCACATGGCGGCGCTCGCGCGCGGCTACTCGGCGCAAGGCTTCAACATCTTCAAGGTCAAGATCGGCAAGGCCATCGACGACGACCTGCGCGCCCTCGCGCTCATCGCCCACGCCGTCCCCAGCGCGCGCTTTCGCCTCGACGCCAACGCGGGTTTCAGCGCCGACCAAGCCCTGCGGGTGCTGGACGCATGCCACGCCCACGAGCTCCAGCTCGAGTGCTTCGAGCAGCCCTGCGGCCGCGACGACCTCAGCGGCATGGCGCGGGTCACCGCCAGCACCCGCGTCCCCGTGGTGGCCGACGAGTCCGTGCGCACCCTGACCGAGCTCGAGCGCGTGATCGACGCCCGCGCCGCCAGCGGCGTGAACCTCAAGCTGGTCAAGTGCGGCGGCCCCCTCGCCGCCCTGCGCATCGGTCAACGCGCCCGCGAAGCCGGCCTCGCCATCATGTGCGGCGGCATGGTGGAGACCCGCCTCGGCATGACCGCCATGGGCCACGTTGTCTGCGCCCTCGGCGGCGTGGACTTCGCCGACCTCGACACCGCGTTCCTGTTGGCCAGCGACCCCTTCGAGGGCGGCTACACCAGCGAGGGGGCGCTGCTGCGCTTCCTGGACACGCCGGGGCACGGCGTGTCGCTCCGACCACCGGGGCTGGGGACGCCAGTGCCACCTTGTGCCAGCAACCCTGGCACGCACCTTGCGTGACCGCGCCCGAGGGGCCGTCTCGCACGATTCGCGGCACCGGGAACAGACCAATGACGCACATGACCTTTCGTGAACCGACCCCGACACAGTGGCTCGTCCTCGCCTTCGGGCTGGGACTCGGCGGGCTATGGGGGTGCGATGACCCGGAGGCCGCTTGCTCCTTGGATGGCAGCGACTGGGCAGGAGGAGCCCGAGTGCACGGCAGAGGAGCGCGCGAACGACTTGTTCTTGGTGTGCACGGCCAACACCATGAGCTTCCGCGGTTGCGAGTATCGCCGCCGCAGGACCGACCATGTCATCTCCGGCACCTACGTCGATGGCGCCGAGCCCGGGTCCTTCACGTTCTTCGAGCCAGGCGGCGAAGTCGAGGGTTTCCTGCAGGACGGTGGGTACTCCCTCGCGGCTCCGGGCGGTCCCTACATGCGCGCCGAGGCCGACCCGAGACTGGGGCTCGACTGACGGTCCGGCGACTCCCAGCGCCGAGGCGGGCTGTACCAACGTGCAGCGTCGCGGTATACCGGAGGCGCAAGGACCGCCTCCGGAGACACGACTGATGACCATTCGCCACCTGCTCCTCACGCTGGCCATGTGTGCCGCGACGCTCTTCCCCGGATGCGGGGGAGGCGACGCGCCCCTCGACAGCGGGCCGGCCGACCAGGCCGTGAGCACCACGTGCGCCGTGAACAACGGCGGCTGCTCCATCAGCCCCATGGTGCTGTGCGGGCTGAGCGGCACGGGCCAGGTGCTGTGCGCCGCGTGTCCCACCGGCTACGTGGGCGACGGCCGCGTGTGCACCTCGAGGCGGTCCCGTGGACGGATGCACGCTGGGCACCGACAACTGCTCGCCGAACGCCATCTGCACCGACACGGTGGCGGCATTCACGTGCGAGTGCGCGGGTGGCTTCAACGGCAACGGGGTGGTCTGCGAGCACGTGGCCTGCGAGGACGTGGGTGACTGCGACGACGCCGTGGCCTGCACCGTGGACAGCTGCAGCGCGTCGGGCAGCTGCCTGCACACGCCCACGTCGTCGCTCTGCGCGGACAACGGGGTCTGCCACCCCACCGCGGGCTGCTTGGTGGGGAGCATCTGCGGGTCACCCTCCGACTGCGTGGACAGCGACCCCTGCACGCGCGACGAGATGTGCAACACGTCGAGCGCCACGTGCGTGTTCGCGCCGCTGGACAACGACGAAGACGGCGAGATCCCGTTGGTCTGCGGTGGCACGGACTGCAACGACGCCACCTGGCAGGTGGGCGCCAGCGCGGACGAGCGCTGCGGCAACGAGGTCGACGACAACTGCAACGGCGTCATCGACACCGACGCCACGCTGGCGTCGGACCCGAGCCTGCGCAGCTCCGAGACCGACTGCGGCAGCTGCGGCAACGCCTGCACGCAGGGCGACACCTGTTACCAGGGTGAGTGCGTGCCGTGCGGCACCGCTGGTGCGCCCTGCTGCAACGTTTTCTGTGGCAGCGCGACCTCGTGCACGGGCGGAACGTGCACCAACGGCGGCACGTGCGTGCGTGATGGCGGCAGCGCCACGTGCAGCGCCTCCTGCGGCGGCGTGAACGAGGCCTGCTGCGCGGGGGGCACCTGTGGGGGCTTCCGGACGTGCGATGCGGGCAACATCTGCCGAGACGCCGGCACCTGTTCCGATGCCGGCACGGCCGTGATGTACCGCCTGAACAGCCTGAACATCCCGACGCCCGAGCAGGCCGCGGACGGGGAAGTCGTGGGCCAGAACGTGGACAACGCCAACGACACCTGTGGCGTGCCGGACTATCTCGGTGGCGTCGACAACTCGCTCATCGACCTAGCCGCCGCCCTTCCGGCGCTGGCCCCGGATGATCCCATCAATCTTCAGGACGAGATCGACAACGCGCTGAACTGCCCGGCCGCGAGCGTGAACTGCACGCGCATGGACCTGATCGTGTCCGTCCGGACGGGCACCGGGTGCGTGGTCATGGAGATCGAGAACGGCGACGGCGAGACCCTCGCCGGCCCGTTCGTGGCCACCCGGGATGGAAGCGGCAACGTCCGCGGAGGGGTGAGCAGCCTGAACCTGACGATTCCCTACAACACGGGCACGGGGACGGTGGACATCGACCTCGCGATCACGAACGTCATCATCACGGGCAACGTGACGGCCAACGCGCTGACCAACGTGGTGATTGGTGGCGCGCTGGCGCAAACGGCGTTCGAGACCACGATCATGCAGCTGCTTCCGTTGCTCGGCGGCGACATCACCTTCGAGGACATCGGACCCATCCTCGAAAACCTGTACGACGTACAGGTTGGCGGGCAGTGCGCGGCGCTGTCCGTGGGCTTGACCAGCGCTGGCACGCTCTACACCCCCTGACGCGAACTCACGCACGGGACTGCGTCTTCGGCGGGGGCACCGGTCTGCCTACTGCGCGCTCCGAACTCGTCGTCGTCGCACCAAGATCACCGCCAGGATGCGCTGGCGGCCGTCGGGTGCTTCAACGATGCGGAACGAAGCGCGGCCAGGCGGCGAAGAGGGCCACCACGCAGGTGCCGCCCGCGCCGCGCACGGTGCCGAAGCCCACGTCGGTGAAGCGCCGGTCCACCAGCGTCATGCGGTGCGACGGGCTCTCGGAGAGCGCCTGCAGCGCGGCCTGCAGCGTGCGCCCGCGCGCCACCGTCTCGCCCACCACGCGCGCTTCGATGCCGCGATGGAGCAGCCGCACGCGGGGGTCGTCCGCGTCGCCCGCGACGCCCTGGTGGCGCACCTGGCCGCTGCTGCACACGCGGGCCGCGTGAGCCCCGGCCTCGGCCACCAGCAGGCGGTTCACGCGCAGCTCGCGCACCCCCTCGGTGGCGCGCAGGGTGGCCACGCGCGTGGCGAGGTTGTCATCGCCATCCACGCTGGGCGCCTCTCGCAGCGCGTCTTGCTCGCCCAGCACCACCCGCGAGATGGGGCGCGGTCCGTCCGGGCCGCTGGCCACCAGCTGCACCACCACGGGGCGCGGCACGTCGGGAGACATGACGAAACCGCGCGCCAGCACGTCCTCGTCCACGGCCCAGCGGTGCATGCGGTCCTCCGCGTCGCGTCCGGCCAGATACGCATCGCGGAAGCGTGGCGCGAGGCTCACCTCGAGGCGCTCGCTCGGCGTGGGAGTGGTGGCCCGCACCACCGCCGACTCTCCGGGACCCGGGGCGCGCTCCGCGCCCACCGCCTCATCGGCGGTGGCCACCGTCAGGCGCCCGGCGCGAGGCGTGACCAACAGCAAGCGCATGGTCTCGCTCTCGGCCTCGCCGCACACCAGCGGGGCATCCGCGCGCTCCCTGGCCGCTCGCAAGAAGCGTGAGCGCGCCGCTGCGTCGCCGAGCGGGGCCCGCAGCGCCTGAGCCCCCGGCAGGTCAGAACCCGCGGCCAGCAGCGCCTCGGCCAAGCTGGCCGCCGTGGGCGGCGTGTCCTCCAGCAGCAGCGCCGTGGCGGCGTCCACCAGCTGTGGGTCCGGCGTGCACGAAGGCGGCTGCTGCTGCGCAACCGTGCGACCCGGTGCCGCCCAAACACCTGCCAGCAAGAGCGCGCCAGCTCCCAGCAGCAGCAAGCTGGCTCGCCACGACCTCACACCGCGCGCCCGAGACGGACGCTGCGCCTGATGGCGAGCGAGCAAGAGGACTGACAGCACCCCCCGACTGGAACACAAGGCCAGCCCAAAGCGCCACTTCGCGGCCCAGTCCGGCCTACGAAGCCGCCTCCTCGGGCGTGACCAAGGCCAGCAGCGTGTCCGCCTCCACCTGGTCGCCAGCCGCGACATACAGCTCGGCCACCACGCCCGCCGCGCTCGCCGTGACGGCGTGCTCCATCTTCATGGCCTCCATGACCAGCAGCGTCTGGCCCGCCGCCACGCGCTCGCCCGCGGCCACGCGCACCAGGATGATCTTCCCGGGCATGGGCGCCACGCAGCCGCCGACTGGCACGCGCGCGGCCAGGTCCGGGAAGCGCGGCACCTCGTCGAGCGACACGCTGCCGCCCGACCACTGCACGAAGTGGCGCTCGCCCACCTGCACCACGCGGTAGGTGCGGCGCAGGCCGTCCACTTCCAGCGTGAGCACGGTGGCGTGGCCCTCGCGCCGGGCCGACACCCGCCGCACGTCACGCGCGCCGGAGGGCACGCTCACGTCGAAGCGGCCGCTGCCCAGGTGGGCGTACTGCACGCGCAGCTCGGCGCCGGAGTCCTGCGCATAGGCTGCCCACTCCTTGCCCCAGCGGTTGTTGCGAAAGCCGCTGGGGATGCCGGGCACCACCGCGCGCTCGCCCTCACGCCCAGCCTGCGCCGCCAGCGTGGCGGCCAGCGCGGCCTCTTCCAGCAGCGCGTCCGACGGCGCCGTGACGATTCCGTCGGGGAAGTGCTGGTCGATGAAGTGCGTGTGCAGGTCACCGGCGAGGAACGCGGGGTGCGCCAGCAGCTGCAGCAGGAAGTCACGGTTGGTGGCGAGGCCCTGCACGGAGAGCGAAGACAGCGCGCGCTGCATGCGCCGCACGCTCTGCTCGCGATCGGCGCCGTGGGTGATGATCTTGGCCATCATCGGGTCGTAGTGGATGCCCACCACGTCGCCGGACTCCACACCGCCATCCACGCGCAGGCCCTCCATGGCGGGCAGGTGCCAGTCGTGCACGGGGCCGCTCTGCGGCAAGAAGCCACCGGCCGGATCCTCGGCGTAGATGCGCACCTCGAGGGCGTGGCCCATGAGCGGCACCTCGGCCTGCGTGAAGGTGAGCGCCCTGCCCTCCGCCACCCGGATCTGCTGCTCCACCAGGTCGAGCCCGGTGATGCCCTCGGTGACGGGGTGCTCGACCTGGAGGCGCGTGTTCACCTCGAGGAAGAAGAACTCGCCCTCGGGAGAGAGGATGAACTCCACCGTGCCGGCGTTGGTGTAGCCGATGGTCTTGCCGCACAGCACGGCGGCCGCGCCCATGCGGGCACGCAGCTCGGGCGTGAGCGCGGGGGACGGGCTCTCCTCGATGATCTTCTGGTGGCGCCGCTGGATGGAGCACTCGCGCTCGTGCAGGTGCAGCAGCGTGCCGTGCACGTCGCCCAGGATCTGGATCTCCACGTGGCGCGGGCGCTCCACGTAGCGCTCCACCAGCAGCGTGCCGTCGCCGAAGCTGTTCTCGCCCTCGCGCTTGGCGGAGGCGATGGCGTCAGCCAGCTCGGCCTCGGCGCGCACCAGCTTCATGCCCTTGCCGCCGCCGCCGCCGGCGCTGGCCTTGAGCAGCACCGGGAAGCCCACCTCGCGGGCCTTCTGCGCGAGCACCAGCGGGTCTTGGTCGGCGCCGTCGTAGCCCGGGATGACGGGCACGCCGGCCGAGCCCACCAGGCGCTTGGCCTCGCGCTTGCTGCCCATGGAGGCGATGGCGGCCGCCGTGGGGCCGATGAAGATGACGCCCGCGTCGGCGCAGGCCTGCGCGAAGGTGGTGTTCTCGGACAGGAAGCCGTAGCCCGGGTGGATGGCGTCGGCCCCGGTGCGCTTGGCAGCCTCCAGGATCTTGTCGGCGCGCAGGTAGCTCTCGGCGCTGGGCGCGGGCCCGAGGCGCACGGCCTCGTCGGCCTCGCGCACGAAGGGCATGCTCTCGTCGGCGTCCGAGAACACGGCCACGGAGGCGATGCCCAGGCGCTTGCAGGTGCGGATGATGCGGCGCGCGATCTCGCCCCGGTTGGCGATGAGGATCTTCTGAATGCGTGTGTTGCTCATGGTGGGTTCCATCAATGCCGGAAGACGCCGAATTCCATGGTGCCCGCGACGGGCGCGCAGTACGCGGCCGACAGGCTGATGGCGAGCACGGTGCGCGTGTCGCGCGGGTCGATGATGCCGTCGTCCCACAGCCGCGCCGAGGCGAAGAGCGGGCTCGACTGCTCGTTGACCTGCCCCTCGATCATCATCTTCATGACGGTGAGCTTCTTCTCGTCCACCGCCTCGCCCTTCTTCTCGGCCGCGTCGCGCTGGATGATGTCCAGCACGCCCGCCAGCTGCTTGCCGCCCATGACCGCGATGCGGTGGTTGGGCCAGCTGAAGACGAAGCGCGGCTGGTAGGCCCGGCCGCACATGGCGTAGTTGCCCGCGCCGTAGCTGGCCCCGATCATGATGGTGATCGCGGGCACGGTGCTGTTGCTGACCGCGTTGATCAGCTTGGCGCCGTTCTTGATGATGCCCTCCTGCTCGTACTGCTTGCCCACCATGAAGCCGGTGGTGTTCTGCAGGAAGACCAGCGGGATGCTCTGCTGGTTGCACAGCTGGATGAACTGCGCGCCCTTGTTGGCCGAGTCGCTGAAGAGCGTGCCGTTGTTGGCCAGGATGCCCACGGGGAAGCCGTGCACGTGCGCCCAGCCGCACACCAGCTCGGGCCCATAGAGCGGCTTGAACTCGGAGAAGCGGCTGCCGTCGACGATGCGCGCGATCACCTCGCGCGGGTCGAAGGGAGCGCACGTCGGCCGAGGCGATGCCGAGCAGCTCCTCGGGGTCGTAGCGCGGCGCCTCGACGGGGCCGGGCCCGGGGCCCTTGGGCTTCTCCAGTCGAGGTGCGCCACGATCTCGCGGCCCAGGCGGATGGCGTCGAGCTCGTCCTCGGCGAGGTAGTCGCTCACGCCGCTCACGCGCGAGTGCATCTCCGCGCCGCCGAGCTCCTCGTGCGTCGTCTCTTCGCCGGTCGCCATCTTCACGAGCGGCGGGCCGCCCAGGTAGACCTGCGCCTGCTTCTTCACCATGACGACGTAGTCGCTCATGCCGGGGATGTAGGCGCCGCCCGCCGTGGACGAGCCGAACACGAGGCAGATGGTGGGGATGCGCTGCTTGCTGCGGCGCGTGATGTCGCGGAAGCCCTCGCCGCCGGGCACGAAGATCTTGTCTTGGTTGGGCAGGTCGGCGCCGCCGCTCTCGATGAGGCTGATGCCCACCATGCGGTTCTGCTCGGCCACCTCCATGAGGCGCCCGCTCTTGGTCACGCCCATGGGAGTGACCGAGCCGCCCTTCACGGTGGCTTCGCTCGCGGTGATGACGCACTCGGTGCCGCTGACCACACCCACGCCACCCACCAAGCCCGCGCCCGTGGCCTCACCCTTGATGTCGTGGCCGGCCAGCGCGCCGATCTCCACGAAGTGCGAGTCGCGGTCCAGCAGCATCTCGATGCGCTGCCGCGGCAGAAGGCGCCCGCGCTCGATGTGGCGCGCCACGTACTTCTCGCCGCCGCCGGCGTTGGCCTGCTGGAGCGCCTTGCCCACCTTCTCGAGCATGGCGAGGTTGCCCTTGCGGTTGGCCTCGTACGCCTCGGAGCGTGGGTCGACTTTGGTGCGAAGGACCGGATACCGTTGCGTCGTCATGACCCGCGAATCGTAGAGGGTCAGGGCCGGCTGTCAACGCCAAAATGAATGAGCATTCAGTCAGTCAGGGTGCCCGGGTGACCATGAACCCCGCCGCGTGACGCGAGATCTGGTAGCCGCGCAGCCCATCGAGCGCGCCAGCCAGCACCACCACGTTGCGTGCCGGGTCGAGCCGCGCCTGGGCCACCGCGTGCACGGCGGCGGCGGTGACGTGGCGCGTGGCGTTCACGCGTTCGGCCAGCTGGGCCACGGTGATGCGGGCCGAGAAGGCGCGCTCGCACACGGCCAAGAGGCCGCTGGGCGTGACGAAGGAGGTCTCCCACTCGCCCCACACCACGCGGCGCGCGCGCGTGAGCTCGGCCTCCGACAGAGGCGCGCTGCGCACCCGCATCAGCTCGGTGAAGAAGGCGTGCAGCGCGGGCACGGCCTGGTCGGCGTCGATGCGCGCCTCGATGAAGCCGGCGCGACCGGGGAACGAGTGCCAGCCGCCCCAGCGCACCCCGTAGCTGGCGCCCAGCTCGTGCCGGATGCGGGTGTTGAGGCTGGAGGTGAAGCCGCCGGCCAGCACCGCTTCGAGCACCTGGTAGGCCGCCCAGTCGGGCGCATCGATGTCGGGCGTGGGCAGCCCATAGACCAGCTGCAGCTGCGAGCTGCGCATGGACTCGACGCCCAGCGCGATAGTGCTGGGGTTGGGGCTGGGCGTGCTGCGCCGCTCGCGCGGTCGCTCGGTGTAGGCAGCGCCGAAGCGCGGCTCCACCAGGGCGCGGGCGCGCTCGGGGGTGATGTCGCCCACCAGCATGACGGCCGTCTCGGTGGGGCGGAACGCGTCGCGCGCCACCACGCTCACGATGGGCGGCGAGATGCCCGCCATGGCCCGATAGCGCTGGCTGCGCAGCTCGCCGAAGGTGGCGCTGGGCATGTAGATGGCCTGGGCAGCGAAGGCCCGACCGGTGCCCAGCGGCGACGAAGACGACATCTCTTCATCCAGCAACAGGGAGGCGCGGGCCTGCTGCATGGCCTCGGTGTCGAGCGGCCCGTGGATGGCATCACTCAGCGCGCCGAGCACGGCCTCGAGGTCGCGCGTCTGCGCGGTGCCCGACACGCCGGCGCCCGTGAGCGAGGCACCGAAGGACAGCGAGGTGTCGGGCTGACGCAGCGACGCCAGCCGCTCCACGTAGGCCGTGGCGAGGTCGAGCGCCCCGTCTTCGTAGTCGAGCTCGCTGGCGCGCGTGATGACCGCGAGGCTGACGGTGGGCCAGCCCGGCCGCGGGATGACGACCAGTGTGAGACCGTTGGGCAGCTGCACCTGGCTCATGGCCGGAGCCTGCAGCGGAGGCGCCTCGGGCGTGGGCGGCGGGAGGCGGCGGAAGGGCTCGTCCGGCGCGCGGGTGAGGGGCTGGCGTGGCGCGGGCAAGCCTCCGGCGGCTCCGCAGCCGAGCAGCGCCGAGGCCGCTAGCAGCGCCAGACACGAGCGCGTGGACGGAGACACGCCGCGGCGGGTCACTGGGCCACCTGCGGGTAGGGGGTGCTGACGCGCCCGCCCATGGGGGCGTCGGGCACGCTGCGCAGGTGCACCACCAGGCGCCTGTCGAGAGGCAGCCACTCGGCGGCCACGCGCCGAACGTCATCTCCACTGAGGCCGCTGTAGCGCGACGCCAGGTAGAACGGCGCCACCACGTGCCCCTCCGGGCTCATGGCCAGACTCATGGCGCGGCTGTCGTAGCCCTCGTAGCTGCCGGTGATCCAGTTGGACGCGGCGTCGCGGTAGGCCGGCAGCGACTCGCTGCGCAGCGTGTTGGTCTGCAGCTGCGTGAGGTAGTGATCCACCATGGCGAGGTACGGCCGCGGGTCGGCGCCCGCCTCTAGGCTGAGCGCGATGTTGAACTCGGAGGCCAGGTGGTGGCTGGCCTGGTGCGCTCCCGCGCTCAGCAGCGGCCCGCCGATCATGGACTCGAGCCGCCGGTCCAGCAGCTTGGCCACCACATCGAGGGTGGCGTCGTCTTCCTCGAGGTAGGGCGGCGTGGGCCACATGAGCATGAGCGTGTCGGTGTGGGTGGGCGCCTCGAAGTCCACGAAGCGGGAGCCGCTCAAGCGCACCACTGCGCGCGCGGGCGTCTCGAGGGGATCCCGGCTGGGCGGGATGGAGGCGAAGTAGCGCTCCACGCTCGCGAGGGCGCGCGCCGGGTCCACGTCGCCGACGATGGCCAGCGTGGCGTTGTTGGGCACGTAGTACTCCTGCAAGAACCACTGCACGTGCGCGAGGCGGATGGAGGCCACGTGGTTGGGGTCGTCGCCCACCAGGTGATACGGATGACCCACCGGGTACATCTGCTGCTGGATGACCTCGGTGAGCCAGCCGCTGGCGCGCCCGCTCACGCGCTCACGCCACTCCTGCAGCACCACGCTGCGCTCACGCGCCACCTTCGCTTCGTCGAGCGCGGTGATCAAGTAGCCCATGCGGTCGCTCTCGATCCAGAGCGCGAGGTCCAGCTCACGGGCGGGCAGCTCCACGTAGTAGGTGGTGGCGTCCTGGCTGGTGACGCCGTTCATGGCCGTGCCGCCGGCCGGCTCGAAGTAGGCCGCCGCCCCCTCGGGCGCGTGCTCGGAGCCCGTGAACATGAGGTGCTCCACGATGTGCGGCAGGCCGCGGAAGCCGCGCGGGGTGGTGCGAAAGCCCACGTGGTACTGGATGGCCACGCCCACGCGCGGCGTGCGCCGGTCTTGCTGGATGAGCACGCGCAGGCCGTTGTCGAGGCGCCGCTCGAGCACGGGCAGGTTGGGCACCTGGGCGTGGGCGGTCTGCGCCACGCACGCGACGACCATGAGTGCCAGCGCGGCGCGCGCGGCTCGGGGGGCAGAGCTCCTCATAGACCGTGAGGGTACGCCAGGCCGGGGGTCGCGGGCTATGCTCACCGCGATGAGCTGGGAGACCGTCACCTCACTTCCCCAATCCCACGCGAGCGGCTCGCCCTACCAGGGTCAGGCGGAGCCCGTGGTGGCCAAGCGGATCGGTCTCCGTGCGCGAGAGCGCGTGCGGCTGTTCTTCCGCTCCACCCCGGAGCTGCCCTCGGCACGGGCCGCCCGAAGCGTGGTGCTCACGCCCAACCACCTGTACGTGGAGCGCGTGAGCGGCACCATAGAGCGCGTGCGCCTCGACGCGCTGAAGGGGCGCCGCGTGGACGGTCCGCTGGTGGTCTACGGGGTGAACGACGGCGAGGATCTGGCGCTCCCAGCGCGCGCGGGGTGCCCCGTCATCGCGGCGCTCGACGCGCGCCATGGCGAGGCGGGCAAGGGCGCCCTCCCTCCGGTGGTGGTGCGCCGTCACGTGGCCATGGCCTTGTTCGTGGCCTCGCTGCTCGCGGCCCCCGGGACGTTCTGGCTCGTCGAGTACAGCCTCGACGAGATGTGGGACCGCATCCACCGCGGCCTCTACACCGCGGAGGTGGTGCTGGGTGTGGTGGCTGGCGCGTCGGCCATCCTGGGCGCCCTGCTCGTGCTGCAGCTCGCGCCCATGCGCATCCACATCGACACGCTGGGCGTGCGGCGCGTTCGCGGGCTGGTGCCGTGGCTGCAGTACTTGGAGCCGCCCGAGGCGTTTCGCTCGGTCCGCTTGGATGTCGTGCGCTACCGGCTGAAGTCGGGTGCCACCCGCGACGCGGGCTTCGTGGTGAGGCTGCGGCGACGCGGCGAAGAGGCGAGCCAGGGCGACCTCGAGCTGCGCCAGTTCGTCTCCGAGGAGGCCCACGGGAAGGACGAGCAGCACCGGCAAGCGAACGAGCTCGCGCTGCGCGTGGCCGCGCTGTTGGACCTGCCGGTGGACCGAGGTAGCTGACGCGCCACACCGCCACAACTTTCGCTTCGTCAAATCTTTCGCATTGTCAAAATAGTCATCCGGGGCTAAGACCGTGGTCAGGAACGCGAGACCACGGAGCGCTGAGATGACGCCGAGCGACAGAAACCGAGGGAGCACCTTTCGACGCGGAGAGCCCGGCTACGAAGCCGCGCGCCGCGCCACCTGCTGGAACCAGCGGCTGGCCGACCGCTTCCCGGACGTGATCGTGCAGGCCAACGACGAGGCCGAGGTGGTGACCGCCATGCAGCGCGCCGCCCGCGAGGGTCTGAAAGTGGGCGTGCGCTCCGGAGGCCACAGCTGGGCCGGCAACCACGTGCGCGACGGCGGGATGCTGCTGGACGTGTCGCGCCTGCGGGACGTGCAGGTGGACACCCGCAACCTGCGCGCCACCGCCGGGCCGGGCTGCGCCGGGCACGAGCTGGCCGAGACGTTGCGCCCGCACGGGCTGTTCTTCCCTGCCGGGCACTGCAAGGGCGTGTGCATCGGCGGCTACCTGCTGCAGGGCGGGTTCGGCTGGCACGGCCGCAAGCTGGGCCTCGCGTGCATGAGCGTGCTGGGCATCGACTACGTGGACGCCGCGGGCCAGCGCCACCACGCGAGCCCCACCGAGAACGAGGACATGTACTGGGCCGCGCGCGGCGCCGGGCCGGGGTTCTTCGGCGTGGTCACGCGCTTCCACGTGCGCGTGTACGAGCGGCCGCGGTTCATGGGCATGGCCATGGCCACCTACCCGCTGCGCGACCTCGAGCGCGTGTTCCGCTGGGCACACGCGCTGGGGCCGAGCGTGCCGGACTCCATCGAGCTCATGCTGCTGCTGTCGCGCAGCACGCCGGGCGTGCGCGGCCCGGGTATCAGCGTGCTGGCGCCGGTCTTCGAGGACTCGTGTGGCGCCGCCACGCGTGCCGCGAGCTTCATGAAGCAGAAGCCCCACGGCGCGCGTCTGAGCATGCCCCTGCTGCCCATGCCGCTCGACTGGATGTACCGCGCGGTGATGCACCACTACCCGGCCGAGCACCGCTACGCCGTGGACAACATGTGGACCCACGCGCCCATCGACGCGCTGCTGCCGGGGCTCGAGCGCATCGGCCAGACGCTGCCGCCGGCGCCGTCACACATGCTGTGGATGAACTGGAGCCCGCCGCGCGACCGACCGCCCATGGCCTTCTCGCTCGAGGACGACACGTACATCGCGCTCTATGGCGTGTGGAAGGACGCGCAGCACGACGCGCAGGTGGCCCCGTGGGCAGGGGAGCGCATGCGGGAGATGGCGCACCTGGCCACCGGGATTCAGCTGGCGGACGAGAACCTGGCCCAGCGCCCTGCCCGCTTCGTGGCCGACGCGAACCTGGCGAAGCTGGACGCCGTGCGTGCGCTGCGCGACGCCCCCGGCCGCTTCCACCCGTGGATGGGCCGGCCATGATGCCCGCACGACCCATCGCGGGGCGCGAGCTGGGCTGGTCGGCGGAGCTGCTTCGCTCGAGCCCTCTCGCCGTGCACTACCGGCCCGTGATGGCGCCGCTCTCGCGCGAGGCGTGCGACGCGCTGGCGCACGGGGCGCTGCCCCCCGAGCTGCTGCCCACGCCCGAGCAGGTGGTGCATGGGAGCGCGCTGAGCCCGCTCATGGTCACTCACGGCTACGCGCTCGAGCCCGGTGGCGGGATGCGCGTGGCGCTGCGCACGCCCATGCCGGATGTGTCTCCCGCCATGGTGGACTGGTGGTTCGGTTGGCACAGCAGCAGCCCCGAGCGCTACAAGCTCTGGCATCCCCGCGCGCACGTGCACGCCGAGTGGCTGCGCCAGCCGCCGCCCGGCAGCGAGGGCCGCGCGCGCTACGTGGGGCACACGTCCATCGTGGACGAGTACGTGGGGGGCGAGCTCGGCCGCTTCGCGGTGCAGTTCATGGCCCCAGAGGCGCTGGGGTTCGACGCCGCGCGACTGGGCGAAGACGTGGCCACCGCCGTCTGTGCGCGGGCCGGCCTCACGCAACTGCCCATCGACGCCGGCTACCTGGTGCACGAGGTGCTGGCGGTGCCCGGCGGCAGCGAGATGCGCTCGTACTTCTGGCTGGGCGGCCGCTACGCTGCCGCACGCGGTGGCGGAGCCCTGGGCGCGCTGGCAATCTCGGTGGCGCGGCGCGTGCTGCGTCCCACCGAGCGCGACGCACGGGCGATGCTGACCCACTGCGCGGAGGAGATGGCGCACCTGGCCACGTTCCTGCCCGCTCTATCGGGAACAGCGTGACGTGAGTGTGGGCTCAGGCCAGGCCCAGGCTCGCCCGTAGCGCCTGGTAGGCCGCCGTGCGCGGCGCGAGCGCGAGCAGGCCCTCGAAGCCCGGGCGCCGGTCGGCGTCCATGGTCATGGAGCGCAGCGTGGCGTCCAGCAGCGGGGCAAACGCCACGTCCGGCAAGCTGATGCGCTGCTCCACCCCGAGCACCGCCACGGCGAACAGCGCGTCACCGCGCGTGGCCGGCGTGCCCATGGGGTCGTTGGTGATGGCCAGCAGCTCCAGCAAGGCGTCCGAGAGCGCGCCGCACTGCTGCGCGTAGCCGGCCGCGCGGCGCGCGACCACCAAGCCGTTCTCTCCGATGTTGCGAGAGAGAGCGCGCAGCAACGCCCCCCGGTGCGCCCCGCTGGCCATGCGGCCCTCGTAGCCCGCGCTGGGGGTCTCGCTCCAGGCCGCCGCAGGGCCGCTGGGCGCTGAAGCTCGCGGTGGCGCCACCGGCTGCGGGACCGTGCTCGTGTAGACCGGCGGGTAGACGTGTGCCGGCTGGACCGGCAGCTCGGCCGCTGGCGGCTGGGGCTGCGAGGGGCGCTGCGGGCCCACCGGGCTGGCTGCGATGGTGTCGGCGGTGCCGACGGCCGCAGGAACCGGCAGGGGCGCGGACGCCTCCTCTTCGGCACTGTTGGCAAGGCTCACCGCGCGGCCATCGCCGGCGATGGTGAACGGCTCGAGCATGTAGGCGAACCAGCGACAGCCCGTCTCGGCCGCCCAGCCCAAGCCCTCGCCCAGGTGCACCGCCGCCCAAGGCTCGAGCCGCGCGTCGGCGATGGCGTCGTTCAGCGCCTGGAAGAATTCGGCGCGCCGCATGAAGCGCGCCGTGGGGGCGGGCTGCGCCGCCATGAGCCCCACGCCCTCGGGCGGCGTGCCGTACACCCAGCGCGGGTCGTCCCCGTCGGGCTTGTCGGCCGAGGCGCTCAGCGCGTAGACCACCAACACCGAGCAGTCGCGCCGGTCGAAGCGGTAGTGCGCGGGGTCGCCGCGCGTGCCGGCCCGCGCCAGCTCACCGCGAAAGCGTGAGGCGTGGACCACCGGCAGCAGCGAGCCGAGCGGACGCACACCGCTCGCGTCCGGGCCGCCGGCATACAGCACCTCGGGCACCGCGCTGGTGGGCACCTCGCAGCTCAGCGAGCCGCCCCACGCCGCCGCCGCGAGCGCACGCAGCGAGGCGCGCAGCGCAGGGTCATCGGGAGCCTCGGCGGCCACCACCAGCGTCAGCCCTTCTACCCGCACGGCATCGGGCGCCACCCCCGCGGCCACCAGCGCCTCCACGTGCCGCTCGGCCGTTCGCCGCGCCGCCGCGTCCTGGAAACTGAGGCGCCCGCGGACCTTCACGCCTGCGACCTCTGCGGGCGGGTGGGCCGCGAGACCGCTGGGCCAGAACAGCGCGGGAGGTGTATGAGCGACCACGACATCGAAGGACCCGGACTGTGCCACGTGTGCACCGGGCGTCACAGTCCTCGGGCGGTCACCCCACGGTGGGCGGCAGGTCGGCAGGCCATTTTCCGCAGGAAGTGGGCAGGTTGCGTGGGTGCATGTAAGTCTGTGCACACACCGGCCCGCGGCATGCTGATTGCAGCCGGCCACAAGCCCGGCGACGACGCACGACAGCCCTGGTCGCGCAGTTCGGGAGGGAACCTCGACATGACCGCTTCGCCTTTGCACTCCAATCGTCTCGCTCGTCCCATGGCCGCCTGGTGGCTCTTGGCGGTGGTCGCAGCGGGCTGTGGCGCGCGCGATGGGATCTCCACCGAGGCGCCGGACGCGGCCCGCCCGGGCCAGCCGGTCGAGGTGGACTGCGGTCGCGGCACCCAGTTCACGGCGCCCCGGCAGACCCTAGAGCTGCTGGGTGTGGCCACTTCCGAGAGTCCCATCGTGGAGACCGGCTGGCGCTTCATCGAGGGCCCGGGCGACGTGACGCTCGAGCCGCCGGTGGGCGAGCGCGCGCTCTTCACGCCCAGCGTGGTGGGCAGCCACGTGGTGCGCTTCCGCGCCGCCAACGCCGACGGCCTGGTGGCCGAGTGCGACGTGACCGTTTCGGTGGTGGTCGGTCCGCCGGTGGCCATCTGCCCGGAGGAAGCGTTCCGGACGCCGGTGGGATCGAGCGTGCTGCTGGAGGGCTCGGGGTTCGACGACGACGCGGTGGTGGCCTACCAGTGGGACGTGGTGCGCACCGTGGCCGGTGCCATGCCCGTGCTGGCGCCGCGCACCGAAGCGGTGACGCAGTTCGAGAGCGACACGGCCGGCGAGTACCTGGTGCGCCTGACGGTCTACGACCAAGAGGGCGACCGACGACTGCTTCGTGCCCATCACCGTGACCGACCGCCCCACGGTCATGTGCCCCGAGGGGCCCATCAGCGCGCCCACCCGCCGGCCCGTGGTCATCGAGGCCACGGTCACGGACGACGGCGCCGTGGTGAGCGAGGTCTGGGAGGTGGTGACGCGCCCAGCGCGCAGCACCGCCAACCCGGCGCCCCCCAACAACCGGCGCACCACGCTCGCGCCGGACCGCGTGGGTGAGTACCGCCTGCGCTTCACGGCCACGGACGCCGACGGGTTCGCGGCCACCTGCGAAGTGACCGTGATCGGCACCGAGACTCCGCCCACCATCATGTGCCCGGGCACCATCGAGACGACGCCGCTCACGCCCACCACCGTGGTCGGCACCGCCGTGGACGACGGCGAGATCCGCTCGGCCGGCTGGAGTGTGGTGGGCGCGCCCATGGGCTCGAACGCGGAGCCTCCGCGTCCGCCCAACAACCTGCGCACCGTCTTCACGCCGGACGTGGCGGGCGAGTACACGCTGCGCCTGCAGGTGCAGGACGACTCGGGTCACCTCGAAGAGTGCACCACGCTGGTGCGCGCCGTGGCCACCGAGGGCCTGCGCGTGGAGGTCTTCTGGAACACGAACGGCACGGACATGGACACGCACCTGCTGCACCCCGACGCGCGCAGCTGGAACGGCTCGCTCGACTGCTACTACGCCAACTGCCAGGGCACCGGGCTGTCGTGGTCGGCGTCCGGCGGCGCAGACGACCCGAGCCTCGACATCGACGACGTGAACGGCTTCGGCCCCGAGAACATCAACATCATGAGCCCTGCTGCGGGGACCTACCGCGTGGGCGTCCACTCGTATCGCGGCGATGGCGCAGTGACCGTGCGCATCTACTGTGGCGGGTCGGCCACCGAGCCACGGCGCACCTTCGGGCCCGTGCGCTTGTCGGAGACGGACCTGCTCTGGCGCGTGGCCGACGTGACCATCACGGGCACCACCTGCGTGATCAACGAACTTGGCACCGTGCGTGACTTCGCGCGCTCGGGCGAGCCACGCTGACGCTCACTCTTCGAGGCGGTAGACCTCGTTGACCTCGGTGGCGCGGTACAGGCAGTACTGCGCCCACTCCACCCAGGGGCTGTCCGGCCCGAGCGGCGAGAGCGTGCGGGCGCAGGCACCGAAGGCCGCCGCCGCCTGGCGGGCCATGGGCTCGCTCGCCGAGGTCAGCGCGTCGATGTAGATCTGCAGCAGCTCGGGGTCGGCCGCGATGTCGTCCGGCACCGGCGCGCCGCGAAAGGCGATGACGAACTCTTCGTAGGTGTAGCCCACCAGCGCGCCGGCCACGCCGTACTCGTCACTTCCGCTGGCGAGCAGGCCGGCCTCCTCGGCCACGGCGGCGCTGGCTGCCCCGCGCGCCGTGGCCCACGCCATGAACTCCTGCGCCACCCAGGCGTTGATGGCCTCCATGGTGCGGTCGCCCGTGAACTCGGGGGCCACCATGGCCGAGGCCGCCTCCACGCGGCTCCAGATGTCCCGCAGAGGCGCGCTGAGCTGATGCCGCGGCACGCCCGAGCTGGGCACTGGGATGAGCGTGGTGGTGGGCAGGTCGAGCGTCTCGGCCAGCGTGCCGCCTTCGGTCTCCGTGCCCGGGTCCACCGTGGTCTCGCCGCCGGTGGTCTCGGCGCCCGTGCCCTCCTCGGAGGCTTCCGTAGAGCCGCCGCAGCCCGCGAGGGGTCCGAAGGCCAGGCAGGTGGCAAGGAGCGTGAAGATCCGCGCGAGGCGCTGGCCGGTCGCGCTGGCTGAGTGGTGTCGCTGCATGGCTAGGGGATACCAGCAGACCGCGCCTTCGAGAAGCCTGGCGAGCGGGGAATCCTGAAACGCGCGGCCCCCCGGCGCGACACCCTGGACCATGGGTCTCTTGATCGACGGTGTCTGGCACGACCAGTGGTACGACACCTCCGCCACGGGCGGGCGCTTCGTGCGCAAGGAGTCGTCGTTCCGCAGCTGGGTCACGCCGGACGGCGCAGCAGGCCCCACGGGCGAGGCCGGCTTCCCGGCGGCGGCGGGGCGCTACCACCTCTACGTGAGCCACGCGTGCCCCTGGGCCCACCGCACCATGATCGTGCGCAGCCTGAAGGGCCTCGAGCAGCTGGTGAGCGTCTCGGTGGTCAACTGGCTGATGGACGCGCGCGGCTGGACGTTCGACGCCGGGCCGGGCGTGGTCCCGGACCCAGTGCGTCACGCGCGGGTCCTGCACGAGGTCTACACGCACGCCAACCCGACGTACACGGGCCGCGTCACGGTGCCGGTGCTCTACGACCGGGAGCGCGACACCATCGTCAGCAACGAGTCGTCGGAGATCATCCGCATGTTCGACTCGGCCTTTGGTTCGCTGGGCGCCGCGGGCCCGGAGCTCTATCCGCCGGCGCTGCGCGTCGAGATCGACCGCATCAACGCGCGCGTGTACGACACCGTGAACAACGGCGTGTACCGGGCCGGCTTCGCCACCACGCAGGACGCCTACGAGGAGGCCGTCGGAGAGCTGTTCGCGAGCCTCGACTGGTTGGAGGCCCTGCTGGGGGAGCGGCGCTACCTGGCGGGCGGGCAGCTCACCGAGGCGGACATCCGGCTGTTCACCACGCTAGTGCGCTTCGACGCGGTCTACGTGGGGCACTTCAAGTGCAACCTGCGGCGCATCGTGGACTACCCCAACCTGCGCGAGTTCACGCGCGAGATCTACCAGCTGCCGGGCGTGCGCGAGACGGTGCACATGGACCACATCAAGGGGCACTACTACCAGAGCCACGCCAGCATCAACCCCACCGGCATCATCCCGGTCGGGCCACAGCTGGATCTCGACGTGCCGCACCGCCGGGGCTAATCAGCCGGGATGCGCGTCACCGGGCTGTTCGTGTATCCCATCAAGTCGTGTGGCGGCGTGAGCCTCCCTGCCGCCGAGGTCACGCGGGCCGGGCTGCGCCACGACCGCCGGCTCATGGTGGTGGATGGCCACGGGCAGTTCTTGTCGCAGCGCACCCACCCGCGCCTGGGCTGGGTGAGCACGCGCCTCGAGGCCACTGGCGTGCGGGCGCTGTCTCCCGAGGGCGAGCTCTTCGTGCCCTTCGACTTCGCGGCTGCCGGCGGGTCCGCAGGCCCGGTGCAGGTCTGGCGCGACACGCTCGCCGCCGTGGTGCACCCCGAGGGCACGCGCTTCTTCCGCGAGGTGCTCGAGCTGCCCGACGCGAGCCTGGTGGCCCTCCCGCCCGGCGGTGAGCGCGCGGTGAACCCCAGCTTCGGGAGCGCCGACGACCGTGTAGGCTTCGCCGACGCGTATCCCATCTTGCTCATGGGGGACAGCAGCGTGCGAGACCTCGAGGCGCGCGCAGGGGTGGCCCTCGACATGCGGCGCTTCCGGCCGAACGTCACGTTCGAGGGCGCGCCCTACGCCGAGGACCGCATGGCAGGGTTTCGCGCGGGTGGCCTGCCCTTCCGGGGCGTGAAGCGCTGCGACCGCTGCGTGCTCACCACGCTTCACCCCGACACGCAGGAGCGTGGCCTCGAGCCGCTGCGCACGCTGGCCGGCTATCGACGGGGTGACGACGGGAAGGTCTACCTGGGCATGAACGTCATCCCGGACGCCGAAGGCACGCTGCGCGTGGGCGACCTCATCACGGACGTCACGGAGCGGGAGCCCCACCCGTGAACGACGCTGACTTCGACCTGCGTGCCGTGGCGGATGCGGCGGGCGTGGCGCGCCTTGCCCACCAGCTGTACGGCCCAGGCTTCGAGCCGCGCGAGGGGGTGCTGCACGTCACGGCCGTGGCGGGCCCAGCGCGCCGCACGCTGCGCATCGACGAGCACACCCCCAAGAGCCTGGCCGACACCTTCGCGCTGAACCTGGCGCGCGCGCGGGCCGACGCCATCGTCATCACCGGCAAGCTGCTGCGCGACGAGCCCGCGCTGTCGTATGCGCCAGGCTCCCCCGGGCCGGCGGCCCCGGCCATGGCGGACTACCGGCGGCAGCTGGGGCGGGACGCGCGGCCCTGGCTGGTGGTGCTCACGCGCGGCGCGGGCTTGCCGCTCACGCACCCCGTGTTCCACGACGGCCACACGCGGCCGCTGATCCATGCGCCCGCCGCGGCCGCCGAGGGGCTGCGCGCGGTGGCGCCCTGCGAGGTGCTGGGCAGCGCTGGCGAGGCATCGCTCGCCGGGCTGGTAGCCGCGTTGCGAGCGCGCGGTGCCCGCACCATCTCGTTCGAAGCCGGCCCGTCGACCACGCGCGAGCTCTACACGGGCGACGCGCCGCTGCTGGACGAGCTGTGCCTGTCCGCGTTCCAGGGGACGCTCCCGCACGAGGCGCAGCTGGCCGAGGCGCTGCCCGCGCTGCCCTCTGCCCTCACGCTGGCCGGCCCCCAGCGCCACGTGCAGGCGCCCAGCGGACCGTGGGCCTTTGCCCGCTACGTGCGCGCGCGCCCGGCCGCCAGCGCGTCCATCTGAGCCGCCAGCAGGAAGTCGCCCTGGCTGAGCCCACCGCAGTCATGCGTGGTGAGCTCCACCTCCACGGTGGCCCACACGTTGCGCCACTCGGGGTGGTGGTCGAGCTTCTCGGCCACGATGGCCACGCTGCTCATCCACCCGAAGGCCTCCGCGAACGACGCGAAGCGGAACGTCTTGGCGATGCGCTCTTGCCCGCGCGCCCAGCCCGGCAGCGTGGTGAGCGCGGCCTCGATCTCGGACTCGGTGGCGCGCTTGTAGGGCATGCCACGAGGATGACTCAGCGCGTGCCGGTGTAGCCAGTCGAAAACTCGATGGCGGCGCCATGGGGGGGGGGCCCACGTCGGTGGCGCGCGCGCATAGCCCGTGGTCCGGGCGACGGGGGTCTCGGCGGGCGCGTGGTCTCGAGCTGCCGAGAGGCTGAGCATGGCGCGTTGACGCCTGCCAGCAAAGCCCTTTGTCGTGGTGCGGCGCGCCACGGGGTCGCACCATCGGGGTTGAGGGGGGCCGGCGGGGCCAGTTGGGACGGCGGTGTGGGTCCTGCCATGCTGGCGGGGCCTGGCGTCGAGGATGGTCGCGATGTCGGGGCGGGGTCGCGGGGCCGGGCCGCAGCCGCCTGGGCCACAGCGCGCCGGCAGACAGGCTCGGGAGCAGCCTGGCGCGCGGGGATGTTTCAGACATGGGAGAGCTCCTTGGTGGAGGCCCCGCGCTCACCCGTAGCGCGCGGTCGGCCGGACCGGCGCTCACCTTGTGCAAGGGCGATACCAACTCCGACGAGACGCTTTATTCCCGTGCAGTGGGCGCGCTGCGCAACCCGCAGCGTGAACGTGTGGCCACGCTAGGCGGCGGCGCGTGTGACCGTGCGGAGGGCGCCCTCGCACCACTCCAGCAGGTCGCCCATGACCTGCTCGCGGTTGGTCTCGTTGAGCGTCTCGTGGCGCGCGCCGGGATAGATGGTGCAGCGCGTGTTGCGCATGCCGGCCGCCCGATACGACCCGTGCAGGCGACGCACGCCCGCGCCGCGGTCACCCACGGGGTCTTCGCTGCCCGCGAACAGGTAGATGGGCAGGTCTTTCGGCAAGCGGGCCAGACGGCTGGGCTCGGTCAGCGCGGGCAGCGCGTCCAGCATGTCCAGCCAGGTCTGCACGCTGACGGGGAAGCCGCACAGCGGATCATCGATGTACTTGTCGACCTCGTCGGGGTCGCGCGAGAGCCAGTCCGCCGTGGTGCGCGTGGGCGCGAAGGCCTTGTTGAAGTCGTCGAAGCTCAGCTTGTTGAGGAGCGCGCTGGTGTCGCGGTAGCCCACCCGCAGGCGCTCGAGGCGCGTGACCACGCGGCCCAGCGTGGCGATGGGCGGCGGCTTGCCGTTGCTCCCGGAGAGCACCACGGCGTCCACGCACTCGGGGTGGTCCAGGATGAGCTGCTGCACCATGAACGAGCCCATGGAGTGGCCCAGGATGACGACGGGCAGCTTGGGGTGCGCCGCGTGCGCCATGCGGTTGATGGCGTAGAGGTCGCCTACCGCGCGCGTCCACGAGGCGTCGTCCGCCATGTGTCCGGGGCGCCCGTTCTCGGGGATGCTGCGGCCGTGGCCGCGGTGGTCGTGGGCGTAGACCACCCAGCCCGCCGCGCAGAACTTCTCGGCCAGGCGGCGATAGCGCCCCGCGTGCTCGGCCATGCCGTGAGCGATTTGCAGCACGGCTTTGGGCTGCGCGCCCTGCTTCTGCCAGCGGTAGATGTGGATGCGGAGGGCGTCGGGCGACTCGTAGCTGAGGTGCTGCTCTTGCATGGAACCCGCGAGCATACCCGGTTCAGCCCTCGTCCTCTAGGTTGAGAAAATCACTCCACAAATCGAGGCCGCGGTCGGAGTACGCCTCGAGCGTGGCCACCAGCGCGCGCCGCTCGTCGGCGGCCACCAGCTCGTCGGGCAGGAGCGGGTCGAGGACCACCCAGCGCACCGCCTCGCGGCCCACCAGGAACGCCTCGCGCACCGCGTCTTCGAGCGGCATCTGGTCGATGCGCCGCGAGCTCGCTTCCAGCTGCTCCTTCATGTCGCGGTAGACGGCCCGGAGCGCCTTCTTGTCCCACAGGGTGCGGGCGCGCGCTTCTTCGGCCGGCTCGAGCCCCGCGATGCGGAAGACCACGGCGCTGTCTTCCATGCCCAGCTGGCGCAGGCGCGGCCCGATGAAGGCCAGGTCGCCCTTGAGGTTGGCGGGGCGCACGTGCAGCCCCGGACGCAGGCGCCGAAAGCCCGCCATCTTGAGTGCCTGCTGGCGCCGCCGCAGCGCGGGGCGGTCCGTGCGGGAGAGGTCCGCCGTGAAGCAGGCCAGCCAGCTGCCGTCCCAGGCCTGCACCTGGCCCTCCAGCAAGCGCCAGCGCGAGACCTGCTCGTCGATGGGCAGGGCCGCCTGGCCCAGCTGGTACTGCCCGCGGTCTTCGGACTCCACCAGCCCCTCGGCGCGCAGGCGCACGATGGCCACGCGCACGCTGTTCTCGGCCACCTCGAACACGTCTGCGGCCTTCACCAGGATGCGCACCGGCACGCTGGGCCCGTGGATCAACGGCGCCACGGAGAGGATCTCGAGGATGATGCTCTTGGCGCTGACGTTCATGGTGGCGGAGGATACAGCGTTGGTCAGGGACGAAACACCATCAACGTGATGGTGAGCGTCACGCTGGTGACGACGGTGACGAGCGGCCAGCGCGAGCGACGTTCTTCGCGGCCCGCTGAATAGAGCACGGCGTGGAGCGTCACGAGCGACAGCCCGAAGCCCGCGATCACGAAGGTGGAGATGAGCGACGTGCCCGTGAGGAACGTGAGCAGGACGCCGAAGCACCAGGTCAGCCCGAAGCCCGGCCCCGCCAGCCGGTACGCCATGAGCCGCTGGCGCTCGATGTCCCCCGGCACCACGGCGCCGAGGCTCCCGGCCACGAAGGCGAAGGCGGCGAGCAGCTTCGCGAGGCGCACCAGCTTGAGCACGAGCAGGGGGTCCATCTGGATGGGCAGCATGACCGGAAAGCGCGGGCTGGCCAACGCACGGTCGGATATGGCAAGAGGAGGGCAGCCCATGTCGTCACGTCCCCGCCGCTGGTCCCCGTCGTCCCTCGCCCTCGCCATCGCGCTGGCCGTGGGCGTCTTGGTGCCCGTGCTGAGCGCGCCGTCCGGGCTGCTGGCGCAGGCCGCTGGCGGGGTGGTCGGTAGCTGGCGCTTCGCGGGGGGCGCCGAAGAGACGCGCGGCATCCAGCGCGCCATCGACACCGCCCTGGCCGACTTCAACCCGGTCATGCGCGAGATCGTGGCGTCGCAGCTACGGGACAGCAACCGCGCCTACCCCGAGTTCAGCATCGCGGTGGAGGGCGAGAACATCGTCACGCGCATGAACGGCCGCACGCTGAGCACGCCCAGCAGCGGCGCCGCGCGCGAGGTCACCACGCCCGAGGGGCGCACCGCGCAGGTCACGCAGCGCCTCCAGGGCAACCGCCTGGTGCAGACGCTGGTCAACCCGCAGGGCACGCGCACGCACACCATCACGCTCGGCGGCGACGGCAACCTGCGGGTGGAGGTGCGCATCGTCAGCAGCCACCTGCCGCGCCCCATCGCCTATGCGCTGACCTACGGCCCGGCGGCCTGAACAAGGCTGGCGCCCGTTGGCGCGCCGGAGCAGCCGCTCGTATAACGCGCGGCGATGGCTCGACTCAGCGTGAACGTGAACAAGGTCGCCACCCTGCGGAACTCGCGCGGGGGAGACGAGCCGAACGTCCTCCGTGCCGTACGGGCCTGCGTGGCTGCGGGGGCGCCCGGGATCACCGTGCACCCGCGCGCCGACGAGCGGCACATCCGGCTGGACGACGTGCGCGTGATCGCCGAGGAGCTCGCCCCCATCGCGTTCCAGGTGGAGCTCAACGTGGAGGGCGACCCGCGGCCGGACCTGGTGGCGCTGGTGCGCGAGCTGCGGCCCGCGCAGTTCACGCTGGTGCCCGTGCGCCCGGGCGAGATCACCAGCGAGGCCGGCTGGCCTCCGGGCTCGCCCACCGAGGCGCTGCGCGAGCTGTGCACCGAGCTGCGCGAGCTGGGCGTGCGCAGCAGCATCTTCGTGGACCCCACGCCGGCCGCCGTGGACTTCGCCGCGAGCCTGGGGGCCGACCGCGTGGAGCTGTACACCGAGCCCTATGCGCGCGCCTTCGAGCGCGGCGACGACGAGGCGCAGGCGAGCCTCGCCACGTACGTGGTGGCCGCCAAGCACGCGCGCACCGTGGGCCTCGGGGTGAACGCTGGGCACGACCTGGACCTGCGCAACCTGCCGCTGTTCAAGGCGCTGCCGGGCCTGAAGGAGGTCTCCATCGGCCACGCGCTGATGAGCGAGGCGCTGTTCCGTGGGCTGCCCGAGGTGGTGCGGGACTACTTGGACGTGCTGCGTTAGGGCACCGGCCGTCAGAAACGGCCAGCCACGCCGACCACGCCGCCACCGCGAGCCGGGCTCACGCTGAGTGTGACGTCCGCCTCGGGGGTGAAGCGCATCCCGCGCGTGAGGTAGCCCGTGAGCCCGTATCCCGCGACGATGCCGGCCGCGGCGCCCACCATGAGGCCCCGCCCGGCCGCGTCATTGCCTTGGAACACGAACCCGAGCGCCACGGCGAGCGCGCCACCCACACCTGCGCCGAGGTCCATGAGGAGCACGCGTCCGCGTGTGAAGTCGTAGCGATGCCCGAGGTAGCCACCCACGGCCATGCCTCCCAACGCCACCATCGCCGCGCCGGCATGGAAGCCACGTAGCCACGCGTCGGAGTACTCCCAGCGGCTCGCCGCGAACGTCATGAGCGCCATCGCGGCCGTCGCCCACATGCCGGCGCTGGACGCCAACGCCGCCTCGCCGGCGGTGGGCTGCAGGGTGGTGTTCAGCAGCGCACCCACACCCAGGCCTCCGAGCTGACCGAGCATCATGCCCAGCGCGAGGCCATCTCCAGGCGAGAACCCCGTGTCGTAGTAGTAGTAGTCGTCGCCCTCGTCATCGCGGGCATGACCGTCCGAGCGCGCCCGTGGTAGGTAGCCCATGGTCGCGCCCCAGAGCGCCAGGTTCTGGTGTACGAGGCGCCGGGCGTGATCCCGTCGCGGCTGGAGGCCAGCGCGAAGCCTGCCGAGGCCCACGCCCCGGAGCGACGCGACCACAGGGGGCGCGCTCCATCGCACCTCGCGATGATGCATGGCACCACGCCAAACGTGGTCCCCAGCAGCGCCTGCGACGTGACGAACTCAGCCCGTGCCAGGTTGCTTGTACCCTCCCGTCCCTGCGCAGCGGGCGTGTCGCCCTGTCTCGCAGCGACCTCGGCCTCGATGTCCGACATGATCTGCAGCGCCCTGCCGGCGGCGGGATGCGCGGGGTGGTCGAGGCGCAGTCTCCCGAGCAGCGCCAGCGCGCGCCCCAGTTGGCCATCCGCGCGCTGAGCGAGGGCGTCCTCGAAGAGGGTCCAAGCTGCGGTGGACGAGTCCGGTGGCGCGGGCACGGGAGGCGCCGAGGGCGGCGAGCTGGCGAGGCCCTGTGCGTCGTCCACTGCAGCCTGGGCCGTCACGGGGACCGGTAGCGTGAACACCGCCAGCGCCAGCCCCCCGTGATCCACCACCAACACTCGCTCGCCCGATACGTCCCGCCATCGGCCCCCTCGTGCAAGTTCGGACCCATGTGCCGAACTGGCGGCGTCCACTACGCCGCGCGCGAGGTCAGCCACGGCGACGCTCCCCGGGGCCAGCGCCGCCACGTGGGGCGCGCGGCTCTGCCGCTAACGGCCCGCCTCGCGGCGAGCCGTGGGCAAGAGCGCGCTCACCAGCGCGGACTTGGCACCGAAGTTCTCGCGCTGTCCACTCGCCCAACGAGAGAGGCGCAGCGCGTCGAGGGCCAGGCGGGGGTCGCCTGCTCGCCGCGAGAGGCCTGCCAGAACACGTGCTCGGCGGAGTGCAGCATGCCGCGCGCGTCTGGCAACAACGCCTCCGCGCGCTTCAAGAGTGCCCGCGCGCGCGGCTCATCGCCCGTGTGCCAGGCCGCGATGGCGGCGGCCAGCAGCTGGAAGTGTGCGAAGTGACGTGAGCCGTAGGCCGCGAGCACCGCGTCAGTGGCCACCTCGGGCATGGGTGCATCCTCGTGCAGCAGGCGGGTGAGCGCGATGGCGCTCGCGAGGGTGGCCACGGTCTCGTCGAGCCGGCGCGCTCGCAGGATGGCCAGGTGCGCCTCGCCTTCGTGGATGATCAGCGCGGGCGGGGCGCCGCGCATGACGCGACTCATACCGAGACCGGCCGCGGCGCAGCCCACGTGGAAGTCGTCGCCGCTCTCGAGGCCTGCCGCGAGCGCGCGCTGGAAGAGCGCCTCGGCGGCTTCGGCGGGTTGGCGCCAAGCGGTGGCGAAGTAGCCCACCACGAAGCTCACCTCGGCGCGCTGGGCGCTGTTCTGGTAGCGCTCCACCAGGCTCAGCACGAGCTCACCGTAGGCGTTGCCCTGCGCGTGGCGGCCGAGCACGCCGCCCTGGAAGATGGCCCCGTGGACCATGTAGCCGATGGCGCAGTCGGGGGTGTTCCCGTCGCGGAGGCAGAGGGCCACGCTGGTGTTGGCCAGGGTGACACACAGCTCGGGACGCACTTGGTAGGCGGCCTTCATGGTGGCGGCCAGCAGGCGCACCGCGATGTGCGTGCGCTGCTCGCGGGCCTCGCGGAGCGCGCCGAGCCCGGCGGCGTCACGGCCACGCACCAGCCACGCGAGGCGGGCCAGCCCCGCCAGCAACACGGGCGGTGAGAACGCCTCGGGCAGCGCGATGCCCACCTCGGCGAGCGCCGCACGACCTTCGGCGTAGGCGTCGGCGAAGCGCCCCAGGTTGGTGAGCAAGTGGATGCGCCGCTCGCGCACCTCGGCACGGGCCGCATCGGACGCTGCCAGCTGTTGGGCTCGCCCGAGGAACAGCTCGGCGCGCTCGAAGGCCAGCGCGCGCGGCGACCTCGGCGGCCCGCAGGTACAGGACGCGCGCCTCGTCGCGCTCGCCGGCGGCCTCGTGGTGAGCGGCCAGCGCCTCGGGCTCCACCGCCGGCAGGGCGGCCAGCGTGCGCGCCAGCGCGGCGTGGAGCCCGCGGCGGCGCTCGGGCGGCAGCAGCGCGACGACGGCCTCGCGCACACGGTCGTGGAAGGTCTCGAGCTCGTCCTCGAGGCTGGGGCCCGTGCTGCGCGCGAGGCGCTCGTGGCGCAGCGTGACCAGCGCATCGGGGTCGATGGTGGTGAGCCCCACCGCCTTGGCTGCGATGCCCAGGGGCAGCGGCCTGGCGGCGAGCGCGCACGCCTCGAGCAGCGCACGCGGCGCCGTGTCGATGGCGCACACGCGCTCACGTAGCAGCGCGTCGAGCCGCACCGGGCCGGTGTCACCCAGGCGCCCCGCGGCGCGCGCCAGCTCCTGCAGGAAGAAGGCGTTCCCTTCGGCCTCGCGCACCACCCAAGCCACGCGGGCGGCGTCGAGCGTGGGTGCGATGGCCCCCACCAGCGCGGTCGCGGCGGCCTCGTCCAGGCGCGCCAGCTCCACCAGCACGGAGGGCGTGTGGGCACGGGCGATGTCGTCCATGGCGCGCAGCGCGGGGCTGCGTCCGCGGTACTCGGCGCGCGAGCCCACCACCAGCAGGAGCGGCACCTGGGTGGCCAGCAGCTCGCCCAGCAAGCGCACGCCGCCCTCGTCGCCCCACTGGAGGTCGTCCACGTGGACCACCACGGGCTTGGTCTTGCCGAGGTTGCGGACCAGCTCCGACAAGGCCTGGACTGCACGAGCACGCACCTCGTCCGGCGGCCCGCTCTCGGACTGGTCGGTGACGCGCGCGACAGCCGGGAACATGCGCGCGAGGGCACCCGCGGCCTCGGGCATCCATGCGGCCCGCTCGTCGGGCGTGGCCCGCGCCACGATGGCCACGAGCCCATCCACGACCGCGTCGAGGGCCTTCCATGGCACGGTCTCCTGCTCGAAGCAGCGCCCCTCGCACACCCACGCGTCGCGCGCGTGCTGCGCGAGGAAGCGGGCCACCAGCGTGCTCTTGCCCACGCCGGAGACGCCGCGCACGTGCACCAGCACCGGCCGCGCGTGGGACTCTGCGAAGGCCTGCGCCAGCGTCTCGAGGGGCGCGTCACGGCCCACGAAGGGAGCGCTCGCGGTGGGCTCTGCGGCGCGCCCGCCCAGCACGCTCAAGATGGTGGCGGCGCTCGGGCGGTGGTCCGCGTCGGGGTCCAGGAGCGCGAGGCACAGATCGTCGAGGTCGGCCGGGATGCCCACGACGAAGTGCGAAGGGCGCACCGCGGGCGCGATGGTCTTGCGCACCATGACCGACAAGGCATCCCCGCGATGGGCAGCCGGCCGGTCAGCGCCTCGAAGAGCATGACGCCCACGGCGTACCAATCGCTGGCCGGCGTGAGCGGCCGCGCCAGCGCCTGCTCGGGCGACATGTAGAGCGCGGTGCCGCTGATGGTCCGGTCGGTCGAGTCGTAGCGCCGCGACGAGTCGCTCGACTTCACGTCGCTGGGCGCGTGCTCGGGCATGCCGGAGGGGCTCGCCTCCTCGGGCACGTCGCGCAGGTCGGCCGCCAGCCCGAAGTCCAGGATGGTCACCACGCCCGTCGGCGAGCACCAGCACGTTGGACGGCTTGAGGTCGCGGTGCAGCTTGCCCGCGCGGTGCAGGCCGAGACGCCCTCGGCCACCTGCCGAAAGGCCGCTCGCAGCGCAACCAGGTCCACGTCCAGCTCCGCGCGCGTCTCCACCGGCGGCGCCGCTTCGTAGTCGCCGTCAGCCCCCATGCGCATACGACTGGACGGCGCCTGTGTGAGCGCGTCGGTGTGGGCCAGCTCGAGGCCCGAGCGCTCGGCGCGCAGCCAGCGCATGAGGTCCACGGCTCCGTCCACCAGCTCCATGGTGAAGAAGCACGAGCCGTCGTCGGCCACTACCAGCTCGTAGAGCCGCACCAGGTTGGGATGCGTGACGTCCGTCAGCGCGCGGAACTCCCGCTTGAAGCGGAAGAGCGCCTGCCCGTCGCGCTCGTACAGGCTCTTGAGCGCCACGCGCGCGCCGGTGGTGCGGTCGCGTGCCTCCTGGACGATGCCCATGCCCCCTGCGCCCAGCGTGCGGACCAGCTCGAAGCGCTCCGCGGCGGCGGACCACGGTCGCCAGGCGGCTTCGGCTTCGGGGCGGTCGGAGGTGGGCATGCCGTCAGGGCGCGGCGGGAGCCGCAGCCGGGAACAGATCCGGGGGAGTGGGCACCACCCAGTGCATGGCCGGCGCGCCGCCGTGGCCGTTCATGGCGCGGGTGCCCAGCACCAAGATGGACGCGCGGTCCGGCGAGAGCAGCACGGCGTCGATGCCCACGGGTGAACACGGGAGGGGCGCCGTGGGCGCGGGAGCGAAGCCCTGCTCGTCGGTCGGCCCGGCCTCACTGTCGCCCTCTTCGCGCTCTTCCTGCAAGACGCCATCGTGACAGTGCGGGTCGCTCGGGCTCGTGGCCAGCAGGTGGTCATCGGTCTGGTCCATGCGGAGCATGTGCAGCACGTAGCCGCCGTGCTGGTCGGACGCCTCGATCCACATGGCCCAGCCCTCGAGCTCGCCACCCAGCGCCACCAGCGCGTTGTACATCATGATGGAGTACGCCTCCTGGCTGGTGTGCGTGACCAGGTTCTGCCCCGGCGTGACGGTGCGGAACGTGCCGAGCGCGCGGCGAATCGCGCGCCACGGCGACGCTCGACGCGTCCCTCAAAAGTGGCGCGCTGTTCGGTGGGGGTCACCGTGCCGAGCCACGCGTCACCCGGCGCGAGCTCACCCGGGTCCACGTCGAACACCACCCAGTGGTTGTGGCGCGTGTCGAAGCCCGCGGTGCGCGTGATGGTGCACTCGCCGTCGTCGGGGTTGCGGCACGCGTCGATGGCCGCCGTGAACGCGGGGAACGGCGCGGGGGTGACCGCGGTCAGGCCGGCGAAGTACATGCCGGGCGCCGTGGGCTCGGGCTCCGGTTCTGGCTCGGGCACCGCCTCCACCTCGGCCACGGGCTCCGTCTCGTCGTCGGGATCGGGCGTGGTGGGAGGCGGCTCCGAGTGGCTGCACCCGAGTGAGAGCAACGCAAAGAGGCCGAAGCCGGCGATGGAGTGGCGCGTGATCATGGGCACGACGCTATCATCTTTCCGGCGGCGCTACTCCCGAGGGGGTCACACCATGAATGCACAGATCATTGAAGGCCCAGAAGAGCACAAAGCCGAACGCGCTCACGATGTGCCAGAGCGCGTGGTGACTGAACACGCGCAGGTCCACCTTGGTGCCATCGGCCGACGCCAGCGCCACGCCCAGCAGGAAGGTGAAGAAGATGGCGCGCAGCAAGCCTCGCGCATGAGCGGGCACGCGCTCCTTGGCGCCGAACAGCAGCCCGGTCACCAGCAGCGCGTCGGCGATGAGCACCAGCTCGCCCACGTTGAAGCCACCGTGCTGCCCGAAGCGCAGCGGGAACGGGACGTGGCCCAGGTAGGTCTCGGCGCCCATCCACGCGACGGCTAGCGCATTCACCAGGCCGGACCCGAGCAGCACGCGTCGTCGCATCGCAGCATCGTAGTAGTCGTGCAGCACCGCCACCTGGATGCCGTATGCCAGCAGCAGGTTCGAGCCCGTGTCCGCCCAGCGCCAGCTGCCGTCCAGCGTGGCGTGCCAGCCGAGCGTGGGGATGCCCGTGACGAAGATCAGCGCGTAGGCCACCACCCAGCGCCGCGGCTGCGGGCGCCCCAGCCAGGTGAGCAGCAGGGTGAAGAAGCCCGCGCCCAGCGTGGCGAAGCTGGTGACGGAGTTGGCGAGGTCGGGCGGCGAGAGCTCCATCGGGGCATGATGCACGCACTCGAAGAACCAAGGTGCTTCCGTCGCCGTCGCCGTCGCCGTCAACGCCCACGCCCACGTGGACCGCCGTGGTCTAATGCAGCGCTTCTTGCTCCGTGGGGGGCACGTCGCACGGCTCACCCAGGGGCTCTTCGACGCCCGGCGTGGCGGGAGGCAGCGTGGGCGCCATCATCATGCCCATGACCATGGGCGGCGGGGCCGGATCACAGCCAGGGGTCATGGCGCACACCGCGTAGTCGATGGGGTGCTTCATCGCGGCCTGCAGCTTGTAGGGCAGCGCCTCCTGCAGCTCGTACGGCAGCATGTCGAACGTCTGGCCGCAGCCCGCAAGCCACAGCGCCGACGCCGCGAGCGCAGCGGGCCTCGCCTTCTGAACCAGACGCTGCAGCGGCACCCACGCCGACGGGCGCTCCGGCGCCGTGCGCAGGCTGCCATCGGCTTCCACCACGTAGCTCACGCACAGCCGCTCTTGGGCCGCGCGAGCCATCAGCCGCCGAGCCTGCCGCTCGGTCATGGAGGACAGGTCGTGCACGTGCTGCTCGCACTCGCCGCAGTAGCGCCCCGTGGCGCTCGGGCGCATGCGCTCGCGGTCGGCGTGGCAACGGTTGGGGACGGGCACTTCACGAGTCGAGATGGCCGCAGTGGGAGCTGAAACCCCCTGCACCGCCCGCGACCTGGCTAGCCCTAGAACACCCCACCCGAGGCCAACGGGGGAGAACCCCTCGGCCGCGAGGACGTAAGCCGCGATCGGGCGATTCTCCGGCGCCTCTCAGCCCTTCACGACCACCGACGACCCATGCCCGAACAGCCCCTGGTTGGCGGTGACGCCCACCTTGGCGCCCTCCACCTGGCGGCCGGTGGCCTGCCCGCGGATCTGCCAGGTGAGCTCGCACACCTGCGCGATGGCCTGGGCCGGGACCGCCTCGCCGAAGCAGCTGAGGCCGCCGCTCGGGTTCACGGGCACGCGCCCGCCGAGGGTGGTGACCCCGTCGCGCAGCAGCTTCTCGGCGTCGCCCGGGGCGCACAGGCCGATGTTCTCGTACCAGTCCAGCTCGAGCGCCGAGGCCAGGTCGTAGACCTCGGCCAGGTTCACGTCCTCGGGGCCCACGCCGGCCTGCTCGTAGGCCACCTTGGTGATGGAGTCGCGGAAGCTCACGGGCGGGAGCGGCACGCTGGCCCCCGAGTCGGTGGCGATGTTGGGCATGTCCACGACCGTGCTGGGGAACACCGGCGTGACCGTGGAGACGCCCGCCACGGACACCCACTTGGTGGCGTGCTTGCGCGCGTAGGCCTCGCTGGTGAGCACGATGGCCGCGCCGCCGTCGCTGGTGGCGCAGATCTCGAGCAGGCGCAGCGGGTCGGCCACCACCTTGCTGGCCAGCACCTCTTCGATGGTGACCTCCTTGCGGAAGCGCGCGTTCGGGTTGTGCAGGCCGTGCCGCGAGTTCTTCACCTTCACCTGCGCGAAGTCCGCCGAGGTGGAGCCGTAGAGCGCCATGCGGCGCCGCGCCCAGAACGCGAAGTAGGTGGGGTTGGTGGCGCCCATCAAGCGGAAGCGCAGCCAGTCCGGGTCGTCGGGCCGGTCGCCGCCCACGGGCGCGAAGAAGCCCTTGGGAGCGGCGTCGGCGCCCACCACCAAGGCCACGTCGCACAAGCCTGCGAGGATCTGCGCCCGCGCGATGTTGAGCGCCTGGGCCCCCGTGGCGCACGCGCCGTAGGAGCTGGCCACCTGCGCGCCGCTCCAGCCGAGCGCCTGCGCGAACGTGGAGCCCGCGATGAAGCCCGGGTAGCCGTTGCGGATGGTGTCGCCGCCGCTGATGAACTGCACGTCGCGCCAGTCGATGCCGGCGTCGTCGAGCGCGGCCTGGGCGGCGTGCACGCCGTACTCGGCGAAGTTGCGGCCCCACTTGCCCCAGGGGTGCATGCCCACGCCCAAGATGGCTACGTCGCGGCTCATGCTGCACCTCCGTTGTCGCTCGAGGGGCCCGCCACGGGCTGCCACTTCCAGGTCACGTACTCGTTCTTCTCGTCCTCGTAGAGCCGGTCGATGACCAGCTCCATCTCCATGCCCACGCGCAGCGAGTCCGCGGGGAAGCCCTGGGGCACCTGGCCCAGCACGGTCATCTTCTCGGCCGCGAGCTCCACGGCGGCGATGGAGTACGGCTGGAAGGGCTCGTCCGAGATGTAGGGCGCAGGCGGCTGGTAGTAGGCCGTGGTGTACGACCAGAGCGTGCCGCGCCGGCTGAGCGGGACCTCCTCGAAGCGCGTGGACCGACACGCGGGGTTGCGGCAGGCCACCGTCTCGCGCGGGAAGAAGATGGTGCTGCAGCCGAGGCAGCGGGTGCCCAGCAGCGCAGGCGCCTCGCCCATCGTGAACCAGCCTTCCACGGCGGGGACACGCGGTTTGTCGGTCTTGGCTTCGCTCATGAGGCGATAAGTAGAACGTGTTTCACTATTTCGCAAGGGGCGGGGCCGCCGGCGGCCAGCTGGCGGTCCGCCACGATGGAGCACTGGACAGCGCGTGATTCCGTGGTGCCGCCACAGGCACCCACCGTGCAGAGCCCTGACGTGTGCCCGCCGCCGCGTTCGTGCTGTCCCCAACCTGCTCACCGCGTCGGGACCCGCGCGCGGGCCCGCTGCACCAGCTCCTCAGCGACAAGCTGGAGAAATATCTGGCCGCTCCCCGGCTTCGCGGTCGATACCGCTCCGTGGCTCCTCCGCTGCGGCATCCTCAAGCACGGCTTCGCCCGCTTCCGCTGCGACGACTGCGCCGCAAGCCCCCTCGTGGCGCTCAGCTGCAAGCGGCGCGCATTCTGCTGCGTGGGCCGGAAGATGGCGGACCAGGCCGAGCACCTGTGGAGAACGTCCTGCCGCCCGTCCCGTACCGCCAGTGGGTGCGTCCTTCCGCACGCTGGCGCATGGCCCACAACCACGAGCTCACCCTTGGCGTCTGGGGCATCGCCCGAGCGGCCATCGACGCGCTCTACCGTGCCCGCGCCGCCAGCCTGGGCCCGCCCGGCCAGCACAGCAGCGCCTGCCCAGGCAGCGTCATGGCCATCCAGCGCTTCGGCGGCGCCCCCTGAACCTCAACGTCCACTTCCACGCGCTCCACCGACGGCAGCTTCTGAGGCGCAGCGACGGCCGGGCTCGTGTTCTGCACGCGGCCCCGCCCACGGTGGCCGAATCACCGCCCCTGGTGGTCGACATCAAGCGGCGCGTGGTCCAGCTGCTGGAGAAGCTGGGCCTCGGGCCCGACGAGGACGACGACTGGGACGCCCAGCAGCTCTTGCTCGGCATGGGCGAGCTCGCGCTTCATCGACCGCCTGGTGGCCCTGGTCCCACCGCGGCGCGTCAACACCCTGCTGTACGGCGGCCTCTTCGCCGCCAACGCCCCGCCTCCGCCCCTGGCGGTGGCCCTGCGCCAGGCGTGATCCCGCGCAAGCGCACCCGCCCGGCCAATTCCATCAAGCCCCGCAACACCGCGTGGGCTGAGCTCATGCGCCACAGCTTCGGCCTGGACGTCCTGGCCTGCCCCACTGTGGCGGCCGCATGCGCCACGTGGCCACCGTCCTCGACCACTCGAGCATCCAACGCATCCTGCGCCACCAAGGCCTCGACACCCCTGAGCCCCGCGCCCGCTCGTCCCCGCTCGAGCGACCTTGTCTCCACGCAGGCCCGACGAGCACGCCCTCGCCGACGCTCCGCAAGACGACTTCTCCCAGCTCGACCCCAACGATCCTGGTGACCCCGGACGAGCGACGGACCTCAGACCGGCAGTGCACCGGTACCGTCGCGCCGGCTCCCCGAGGCGGATTCGCCGATAGCACTGGCGCTCAAAGCGCCGTCGTGCCACCTGAAGGGGTCGCAGGGGCTTCATGCGCGCTGACCGACAGCGTGTTGCGCAGTTAGGATGTTATGTAAACTTTCCGCACAACAGCCTGAAAGTGTTC